>JAKAOC010000033.1:0-9628 GCA_021823385.1 Actinomycetes bacterium | reverse complement strand
TATTTGGCTCCCGCGATGATCAACTATCTGGCATTGCTCGGCTGGAGCCCCAAGGACGGGCGCGAGTTCATGACAGTCGAGGAGATGACCGAGGCATTCGATATCGGCGGAGTCGGCCACTCGCCCTCGTTCTTCGACGAGAAGAAGATGGCGCACTTCAACGGCGTATATATTCGCGCACTTGCGGACGACGCTTTTAGGGAAGCAAGCCTCCCTTTCCTTGCGCGCAACGCCTGGTGGGTAGGGAACGAGGGGCAGTTGGGCGCCTATGGCCGCTTGGCGCCGCTCGTCAAGGAGAGGGTTTCCGTGCTCTCCGAGGTATCCGATCTGGTGCGACCCATTTTTGAGGAACCGCTTTCGCTCGTCGAGGCTGACGTCGAGAAGGAGATCGTCTCCAATCCCGCGGCTCGCCAGACGCTGAGCGACGTCGCAAGGCGGCTCAAGGAGGTTCGAGAGTTCGAGCCTGCTTCCTTGGAGGCGGCAGTGCGGGGCTACGCCGAAGAGCGCGGTCTAGCGCTTCGCAAGATACAGGCGCCGTTACGGGTCGCCACGACCGGGTCGCGGGTCGGTCTTCCCCTCTTCGAGACCTGGGCGGAGATCGGCCGCGATCGGGTGCTGGAGCGCCTGGAGCGCTTTTGCTGAGTCGCCCCCCGGCAAGCCGAGGTGCCTTGGCATTCGACTGCACGGAGCGCATGGCTTGATCAGGCTCATGTTCAAGGCCGTGTCGATCGTGATTCTCCTCGCCGTGGCGTACTTTGCGTACAACCTCTACCAGGTGTATTCCTTTGGCCAGCACGATTACGCCCGGCCCACGCGGGCGGAGGTGGTGCTGGGAGCCGCTGAGTACGACGGAGTGCCATCGGGTGTGCTCCGTTCGCGGCTCGATCATGCCTTGGCGCTCTTCAAGGAGGGCTATGTCCATGTGATCATCACAACCGGCGGCTCGGAGAAGGGCGATATCTTCAACGAGGCCGAAGTCGGGGCGCGCTACCTTCGGAGCAAAGGCGTTCCCTATGCAGACGTGATCGCGGTTCCCACCGGCAACGACACCTACCAGTCGATGGTGGTGGTAGCCGAGGTCCTGCGGTCAATGCGACTCGAGCAAGCGATCTTCGTATCGAATCGCTTTCACGAATTCAGGGTGCATGCGATCGCCGCCGGCCTCGGCGTAACCGACTACTCCTCGCCGGTCACTGCCTCGACCATACATGGACGTAGCCTGCTGGACTATTACCTGCGTGAGGCACTCGCGGTCTCGGCCGGCAAGTTGGTGGGGTACAAATTACTGAGTGTCCTCAGGCATGGAAGCTGAGTCGCCCGGTTAAAGTGGGAGTACCCTTTCGGGGGTGGTGTAATCGGCAACACAGCAGGTTCTGGCCCTGCCATTGAGGGTTCGAGTCCTTCCCCCCGAGCTTTTTTTTGCGATGAGCTCTCACCACTCTGGCGCGTGGCGACAAGGTCGCCGAGCGCGCCGCCAGGGCAGCTCCCCTCCCACTTGAGCACCTTCCTCGCCATACGGTAGAGACGATCTGGGGCAATCGCGGCGGACGCGTGCGCTGTCTCGAGACCTTCCCGTTATGATGGTATTCCCGGCGTGAGCCGCTTGGCCCCATCGTCTAGAGGCCTAGGACACCACCCTCTCAAGGTGGAGACACGGGTTCGAACCCCGTTGGGGCTGCCATTCAAGGAACAGGGCTCCGGCCGGGGAATTCGGTGAGCCTGGCCGTCAGTTACCGCGCTGACCTTCGCATATCAGAGTGAGTCCAGCTCCCAGGAGCCAAATGTCCTTCGCCACCGCCATTCCTGCGTGAGTCGGCCAAAAACTCCCAGGCTTGTGCAAAGCAGGGGTGCGCAGATACATGCCGAGCAGCCCTGACGCGAAACCGGTCAGGGCGACACCGGCAAGGCGATTGGGCACGAAGGGGACCAAGAGCGACGTGCCAACTCCCATCTCCGCAATCGATAGGGCTTTGGCGAATTGGGCGGGTTCCACCTGATCCAAGAAGGGGTAGGCGCCGCTTGCCATGCCGTGCAGGCCTTGGGCCCTCTCTTCGGTCGCCTGCCGCTTCTCCAACCCCGAATGGAGAACGAAGGCGCCTATGGCCAGCCTCGCCGGAATCTCGCGCCAAGGGATCTTCATTGTGCCTCCCGTATCCACAGCGCCGGCCGACCGTGCACGACGCGCTTATTACCGGGCGTGTTGGCCGGATTCGGCGATGCCGGTCCAGTCCTTTTACTCCGATGGTAGTCCGCCGCCGGCCGACCCTGCTATTGGCGGGCGGGCCCGGGACGCCCCTGGCCGAGCATTCCCGGGCTGAGGCGCTACCATCGGAGCATGGGCACTGTCGAGGGAGTTCGTGCGGTTATCACCGGTGCAACCAGCGGCCTGGGCCAGGCCATGGCCGACGCCTTGCTCGAAGAGGGAGCTCGCGTCGGCTTCGCGAGTCGGCGCGGCGAGCGCCTGGAGAAGGCGGTTGCCATCAGGAGGCAGCGCGGCCTGGATGCTGTTGCAGTGCCCGTTGACGTGCGGGATGCCGGATCGGTGCAGGCTATGGCCGATGCGGCTATCGAGGCTTTGGGTGGCGTGGACGTGGTCTACAACAACGCCGGTATCGGAATGCGAACCGTCAATCCCCACTTCCTCAACGACCCGAAGCCGTTCTACGAGGTGCCGGCAGAGGGCTTTGTAGACGTTATCAACACGAACCTCGTCGGCTATTTCCTAGTCGCGCGGGCTTTCGCGGCGCACTTTGTCTCCCAGGGACGCGGCCGCTTCGTTAACGTCACCATGAATCATGAAACGATGAGGCGGAGAGGCTTCGTGCCGTATGGCCCGTCCAGGGCCGGTGCCGAGTCGCTGAGCATGATCATGACCGAGGATCTGCGTCCACTCGGGATAGCCGTGAACATGCTTCTCCCTGGTGGGGCAACCGCGACCGGCATGATTCCGGAGGGCCTCACCGAGGGGGCAAGGGCATCGCTCCTTCCGGCCTCCGTGATGGGACGCCCTGCTGTCTTCCTCGCCTCGAAAGAGGCGGAGGGGCTGACCGGCGAGCGGATCGTTGCCAAAGAGTTCGATTCATGGATCTCGGAATACCGCGCGAGGCGCTAGACCCCGGCCTTCAGTGCACGTCAAGAGCCAACCAGATCACGCTTGGGAAACAAGACCAGACCCGCCGCAAATGCGGCGAGGCCGATTCCGACCATCACACTCCCTGAAAGCCAATCCGGCGACGCAGCCGGGGCCGGAGCGATGTGCACCAGTAACGATGTGTCCTTGATCCAGTGATTCAAGTTGGTGACCACTCCTACCAACTCGATCAGAAAGGACCAGGCGATAATGGCGTACCCTGCAGCAGCGGCGTAGCGCGGGAGGACGGCGTAGACCAGCACCCCGACCCCGAGCACGAGCAACGCGGGAGGCACGATGCTTATGCCGGCCCTGAGCAGCTCACCGAGCTGAAGGCCGGTCTGCTGCGTGGATACCCCGACCCAGCCAGCAGCGCCTGCAACGACGGATTCCACGACAAGCAATGCGGCGCCCACCCCCACCTTTGCAGCCAGCCAGATACGAGGGCTGACCGGCCTGGCCAGGAGGTGGTCAAGCCTTCCCTCCGCCTCTTCCGCCCTCACGGCACCCAGCTGAGCCGCGGCCCCAAGTGCCAGCGTCGCGGCCACCATCAGCAGCGTGACGCCCAGGTACGCGGCGGCGCCGGCGCGGATCACGCCCATGCGACGGATCATGTCCTGCGCTGATGTCGAGCCCGTGATTGCCTCGGCGCCTGCCTTGGAGATCCACCCAAACACCCCGCTCACGACCGCCAGCGCCACGATCCAGGCGGTGGCAGTCGCCCGAGATAGCACCACGTCAAGGCCGACGTGTCCTCCGAAGCCGAAGCGCCGGGAGCGCGCCACTGCGCGGCTGGGCAAAGCTGCAGCTCCGAGATCGCGCTTGGAGGCAATGACGATGCCCGCGGAGACGATGGCTAGGCAGGCTAGGGCAAGCAGCAGCCCCGGCGCCCAGGAGGTGCCGGTCATTGGATGCATGGCTTCTATCCAACCCAGCGGGCTGACCCAGCGCAGCCAGGAGAGACCGGGGGAGGTGGAGGAAACCATCCGGAGCAGATAGGCGATCCCGAGGGTGGCTCCGCCGATCATGTTGGCCTGGTGTTTGGACGATGCGACCTGGGCCGCGAGGAAACCCACCGCACCGAAGATTGCCGGCGCGGCAATCACCGCGGCGGCATAGAAGAGCGCAGCCGAAGTCGAATAGGCGTCGTAGTAGCTGCCGACGATCGCTGCGGTGATTGCTACGGGAATCCACATCACCGCCACACCTCCGGCCAGGCCGAGAGCGGCCTGCACCGCGGCACCGAGGCGCGTGGTTCTGCCCGAGAGAAAGTACTCCCAGCGCCCGGCATCCTCCTCTGCACGGGTGAGGCGGGTCGCCGTGAGCAGTCCAATGATTGCGCCCAGGGGGAGCAGAGACGCCATGGAGTGGAAGGGAATCCAGCCCGAGATGCTCCCCAAGTTCCGCCCCTGTCCGAGCAGCGCAGCGATCCCGACGTTGTGCTCCAAGCTGGCGACGAGGTATGCCCGCGCTTGGGCCGTCGGGTAGCTCATTTGATATCCGGCAGCTGAATCGACAACGACAAGCGCAAAGACCAGGCCCCACCCCAAGCCGGTGCGAGCGGCGCGCCTGAAGGTTTGGCGCAGAACGACGTTTGGCGATGCCTCATTGGCCATTTCGGTCCTCCTCGGCCGTCTGCCCATAGTGGGCGAGGAAGAGTTCCTCCAGGGTCGGCTCCCTGACGAGGAGATGCTCGGTGCCCACTTCCGCAAGTAGTCTCAGCACCGGCTCGACCGGGCCTTCGGCGTGGAAGTGGACGTGGTGATCGAAAGCCACCAGGCCCCGCACCCCGGCGAGTGATGCCAGTTGATCCGGGATGCGCTCCAGGTCGGCATCAATGGTGAGGGCGGAAAGGTGCCGCATCTCGTGCAGGTTTCCCAGTTCGATCAGACGCCCGTCCCGGAGTATCGCCACACGGTCGCACAGCGCCTCGACCTCCGAAAGAGCATGCGAGGAGAAGAACACGGTTTGGCCACGTCCACGGGCCTCGTCCACGCAGACCCTGAAGGCCTGCGACATGAGCGGGTCCAGCCCCGCGGTCGGCTCGTCCAGCAGGAGGAGGTCGGCCCGGCTCATCAGGCCTGCGATCAGTACTAGCTTCTGGCGGTTGCCGCGGGAGTAAGTGCGCACCTTGCGGCTGGGATCGAAATTGAAGCGCTCGATGAGCAAGTCTCGGTAGGCGGCATCCACGTTGCCCTGGATGTTGCCTAGAAGGCGAAGGGTCTCCTCTCCGGTCAGCCCTGGCCACAATGATGCCTCGCCCGCTACGTAAGCGATGTGCTGATGTGCCTTGGCGGGATCAGCCTGTGCATCGATGCCGAAAATCCTGGCGCTGCCTCGGGTTGCGCGGAGGATGCCGAGCAGCAGGCGAATGGTGGTGGTCTTGCCCGCGCCGTTCGGCCCCAGGTATCCGAGTACCTCTCCGGGGACCATCTCGAGATCGAGGTCTACAAGAGCCTCTGTCGTTCCGAAGACCTTGGTGAGCTTTTCGGTATTCACGGGTGCGGCCATTACGACCTCCAGGGCGAGTTGCCAGCCGGGCAAATGATGGCTCCTCGCAACTGCCTCGATGAAGGGGAAAGAGTCACATGGTGGCAGGTGCCGATGCCTCTCCAAAAACGTCGGGGGAGTTAGGCTCTAGCGTGTGGCGCGCGGGTTTGCGTGCATGGAATTCGAGGAGCGGCTCATGGCCTACGTCTATGTCGACGGATCGCTCGTGAAGGAGTCGGAGGGGGTGATTCCGGTCCTCGACCACGGTGTCGTGGCCGGCGACGGCGTCTTCGAGGCGCTGGCCGTGTACGACGGCACTCCCTTTGCGTTGCGCAGACACCTGGAGCGCCTGGCGAGGTCTGTTTCAGGCATGCGAATGACCACTGCGCCTGACCTGGAAGTGGTCGAGGCTGCAATCCACGACGTGGTCAAGGCAAACCAGATCGGCTTCGGAAAGGTACGGGTGACCTACACCGCCGGAGACGGTCCGCTCGGCTCGGATCGCCTGCCGAGCCGGCCTCGTCTCGTGGTTGCGGCGGCGCCACTTGCGCCGATCGCCCCGACTGCGAAGGTGGCGGTTTCGCTGTGGCCACGCAACGAGCGAGGCATACTCGCGGGCGTGAAGACGACCTCGTACGCGGAGAACGTGGTGGGCCTGAACTGGGCCATCGCGCAGGGGGCCGACGAGATCATCTTCCCGAACACCAAAGGCGAGCTCTGTGAGGGATCGGGATCCAACATCTTCGTGGTGGTCGACGGCGAATTGATAACGCCGACGCTGGCGTCCGGCTGCCTGGCCGGTGTCACGCGCGACCTGATCGTCGAGCATCTTGGCGGGGTGGAGCGGGATCTTCCTGTCGACGTCCTGAAGTCGGGCTTGGTCAAGGAGGCTTTCCTCTCCTCCAGCCTTAGGGAGGCACAGGCGATCACTTTTGTTGACGACTTCGCGCTGACGGCGGCACCGGGCCCGGTGTCGCTCGAGATCTCGCGGCGGTTCCGCGAACTTATAAAGGACAATCTGAATCCCTGAGGCCGTGGCGTGGACGCCGGCGATCAGGGCGTATCGAGGGAGCTGAAAATGGCGCCGGAGGCCGCGAGCACAGCCGAAGACATTCTCGCCCTGAGCCAGGACGAGGAACCATTGCTGGCCAGGATCGTCGAAATGAGAGGTTTCGGGGGGCGGACCAGCGGGGAGATCGCGGGACTCACACGATCGCGGAGCGTCGGATCGCTCATGTTCGGCTCGCTCGAGCCGGCGTTGGCCGATTTGGCTGCGCGCATGCGCGCGACCGGGAAGGCCGGGCTCGCAGACCTTGTGGAACTAGGCGACACCGAAGCCGTGAAAGCCGGGCTTGCCTGCGGCGGCTCGGCTCGAATAGCCATTCTGCGATTGGATCCGCTCGTCAAGGCCGCATTGGGGGAGATATCCCGCCGAAGGGCGGTGGGACTCATTACCATGCTCAGCCCGTCGGTCACCTTGCTGGGCTACCGCCTTCCCGGGAGCCCACTGGTAGGCGGTGATACGAACGTCGATGTGGAGGAACTGGCCCTCCTCGATGAAGAGCTTGGCCGGATGCTGCTTGCGCGCAGGGCTGAGTCCCGCCTTCTGGAGCGAGCGGGGCGCCTCTTTCACTTGGAGGTCTTCTCCCCTCCATCGCGCATCTTGGTCGTCGGCTCCTCCGAACTCTCCGCCGCGATCGTCGCCCAGTTCGCTCTCTTGGGGCTTCAGGTGTCAGTTTCGGACACCCTTGACGAGGCTGGCCGCCAGATCCAGGGGTTTGGCTCCAATGACGCCTTGATCCTGCTTAGCCACGACCACTCCATCGGGGTGCCACTGATAAGGGCCCTCGCGGATGTCCCGGGGATTTACCTTGGCGCACTGGGTTCGAGGCACACGCAGCAGGCGAGGCGAGAACTCCTTCAGGAGGTCGGGCTGGGTCCTGAATTGATCGACCAGATCCACGGACCGGTGGGACTTGATCTGGGGTCTCGCACGCCGGCGGAAACCGCCATTGCGATCGCCGCTGAGTTCCTTGCGCACCGCAGCGGCCGGGATCCGGTTCCTCTGCGCGGGACCCGGGGCGCCATCAACGGGTAACTCTCGCCACGGGCAGGCGGACATTGTTCCATCGCCCTATTCGCCTTGCTCAAGTTGTTGATGGCGACAAGAGATGGTAGCCGGGTCCGCGAGCCTCGCCCCTGCATGTACTTGCGCTGAGGGATAGTGTTGAGGTGGGGTGGAGCATGCAAAGTACGCTCTGTCCACCAGCGGTTTTTGGTCTTGGCACGTCTAATCCCGCTGCGAAACTTCCATCTGTCTAGGGGATGATAATGATTCGTACAATCGGTGTGCCGGCGGAGACAAAGGATGGCGAGAGGCGCGTAGTCCTCGACCCGTCTGCGGTAGCGATGGCCGTGTCGGCCGGATTCGAAGTGCGGGTGCAGAGCAATGCCGGCGTTGGAGCCGGGTTCAGCAACGAGGCCTACGAGAAGGTTGGCGCCGAGATAGTGCCGACCGCCGGGGATGCCTGGGGGTCGGACCTGGTCGTCAAAGTCAAGGAGCCTCAGCCTGCCGAGTGGCAATATTTCCGCGAGGGGCTGCAGCTCTTCGCCTATTTGCACCTGGCCGCCGAGCCCGACTTGGCACGCGCCCTTATGGCCTCCGGTGTCGAGTCCTTCGCCTTTGAGACCCTCGCCTACCCGCACGGTCTGCCGCTGTTGGCGCCGATGAGCGAGGTCGCCGGACGCGCTGCCGCCATAATGGGCGCTTACTATCTGGCGTCCGGCTCAGGCACGCTGCTGGGCGGCGCGGCAGGAGTTCCCCCGGCCCGCGTGGTCGTGGTGGGCATGGGTGTCGCCGGAACCATGGCCGCCAGGGGTGCACGCGGCATGGATGCCGAGGTGACGGGAGTTGATATCGACCTGGCTCGCCTGTACGACCTGCATCAGCAGGGCACGATAACTTCGTCGCTGGCCTCTTCCGAGATGGCCATCGGGGATGCCGTCGCGCAGGCTGATCTGGTTGTGGGCGCGGCCTTGGTGCCTGGCGCCAAGGCTCCCAAGCTCGTGACGCGTCAGCACATCGAGTCGATGCGGCCGGGCTCCGTAGTCGTTGACCTGGCCATCGACCAAGGTGGATGTATCGAAACCTCCCGTCCGACTTCGCTTTCCCACCCCACTTTTGTGGAGTCGGGGGTTGTCCATTACTGCGTGACCAATGTTCCGGGCCAGTATCCGCGGACCTCGTCGCGTGCCCTTTCCGCCGCCGTCGCCCCGAGGCTGATCGATCTTGCGAGAGATCCCGCGTCGGAGCGGTTGGTCGGTTCCCTGAACGTCTCCAAGGGCCAGATCGTCTACAAGGCGGTCGCGGAGTCGCTCGGCTTTTAGACCGGCGGACCGAGATGCTTACCTGGCCAGCACCGAAAAGCCTTTGGCTATCCGAGTTGGGGCCGATCGTTCCGGCCGACCAGGTCACGTCCGATCTCGACTATGACGTGGCAATCGCAGGTGCCGGGTTCACCGGACTGTGGACTGCTTATTACCTGAAGAAGTCCGATCCTTCGCTCCGCATCGGGGTGTTCGAAGCCAAATTTGCCGGCTTCGGCGCCTCGGGGCGGAACGGGGGGTGGGCCTCGGCCTTGTTTGCCTCGTCGAAATCCAAAGTGGCTCGGCTCTATGGCGCCGATGCAGCTAAGCGCCTCTACCGCTCCCTCGCCGAATCGATTGACGAGATTGGCAAGGTTGTGGCGAGCGAGGACATCGACGCCGACTTCCACAAGGGTGGCACCCTGTTCCTGGCGCGCAACCAGGCTCAGCTGGAGCGTCTTGGCCAGGAGCTCGAGACGGAGCGTTCGTTCGGTTTCGGCGAGGAAGACTTTCGCCTCCTGGGCGCGGTCGAGGCCAAGGAGCGTATTGGCGCGAGTGACGTACTGGGGGCTGGTTTCACTTCCAACTGCGCGCGAATTCACCCCGCGAAGCTTGCCCGCGGGTTGAGGGACGCGGTGGTGG
>JAKAOC010000032.1 GCA_021823385.1 Actinomycetes bacterium | reverse complement strand
GATGATGGCGCAATGGTCGAGCATCGCGCCTCCCGAGGCTTCGACCGCGCGCAGCATCTGGGTGGCCAGCGCCGTGAAGGGGAGGCTGACCCCACTCGCGCGCGCGAAGTCGTCCACGATCCCCAGGTCCTTCAAGTGCAGCTCCACCCGGAATCCCGGCTGGTACTTGCGCTCCAGCATCTGGGCCGCCTTCACCTCGAGCAGCGTGGAGCCCGCCCGCCCGCCGGCCAGTGCGGCCAGCGCCTCGGGCACGTCTACGTCGGCCCTCTCCAGGAGGGTGAGGCCCTCGGCCAGCGTGGCAAGGATGCCGGCCACCATCACTTGATTGACGGCTTTGACCGCCTGACCCGCCCCGGGTCCGCCCACGTGGCGGATGGAGGTTCCCATAGCCCCGAAGAGCGGGGCGGCCCTGGAGAAGGCGCTCGCGCTTCCTCCCGCCATGATCGACAGAGTGCCGGCAATCGCCCCGGTGTCCCCGCCCGAGACCGGGGCGTCCAGCGCCTCTATCCCAAGCTCGTCCGCTCGGGCGTGGATCTCCCTGGCCAGTTCGGGCGTCTCGGTGCCCATGTCCACGAACAGGGATCCCGGCCTCAGGGCTTCGAGCAGGCCCGCGTCAAGCACCACCTGGCGGGTGACCGCCGGCGTGGGGAGCATGGTGATGACCGCCTCCGCATAGCCCGCCAGCTCCGCCAGGCCGGAGGCGGCGGATGCCCCCGCCCGCGCCAACTCGTCCACCGGCCCTTGCGAGCGCGAGATGACCATGAGGCTGTGCCCGGCGCCCAAGAGGTTCTTGGCCATGGGCTTTCCCATCAGTCCAAGGCCGACGAAGCCGACTCTGAGGCTTGTTTCCGTGCCGGAGGTAGAGGTCATTTCCACTCCTTGGGGGGCTCGCGATCCTTGACGCTTGGAGCTTTCGGAGCTCCGTCCACGGGGCAAAGTCTAGGTCCAGGGCCCCCGCCCGAGTGGAGGGGCGGCGCGGGACCCGCAGGGATATGGCCGCTATTTACGCTCCGATATAGCGTAATACGTGTTTGTTTGGCTCCCCCGAAAGGGGGGTTCCGTTTCCGGCCGCTAACTGGCAAGGGTGTCAGGCGAGTGCCCACACCTCTTAATCCCCAGGTCACTGCATCAGTAGTGTGTTGCTACTAAAGCAACTGATTTCCGCAAATATCCAACCTGCGCCGCCAGGTTTTTGACGGCGGCACCCTATAACAAAAATGGTGTAAAGTCATCGCATATTTACGGAGTTGCGAGTTGATAGACGGCTTGATTAGCGTCGGTACCGGATGCGAATGGAGAGGTCATGGCCTTGTTGTATGAAGCTGTCAACCAAGAAGCAATAAGGGGTGGTGACTGAGTCGTGGCACGTAAGACCGAGCGCGAAACCTTCGACTTTGCCATTGCCAAAACGCTGGAGATGGTTGGGGACTGGTGGACGCTTCTAATCATCCGCGACGCCCTCTTGGGTGTAAAGCGCTTCGATGAATTCCATAGCCATCTGGGCATCGCCAGGAACATACTCTCGGCGCGCATGAAGCGGCTCATCGACGCCGGCATCATGGAGAAGAGACTTTACGTCGAGCGCCCGGCTCGCTTCGAATACATTCTCACGCCAAAAGGCAAGGATATTTTCACGATTCTCGTCGCCATTCGAGAGTGGGGCGAGCGCTGGTATTACGGGGACCACGACCTGCCAACGCGTGTCAGCCACGTCGGCTGCGGCGGGGAGACCGACACCGAGGTGCGCTGCAAGTCGTGCGGGGAGGTTATCTCGTCCATGGCGGACCTCGAAATCCAATTCCAGCCGGGCGGTGACCGCTCGGAATGGAGCTTCTGGCAAGCTCGTTTGAAGGATTCCGCCGGCCCCTACTAGCTGTTCCATCCTGCTGGGTGCTTCCGGCCAGCTAGTTTCGGAGTGTGCCTGCTCCCATCTTCGTGCATCAGGTGGCGCCAAGAACGCTGTTCCGCTCGGGCGCGGTCAAGGCCACCGCCGGCATACGCCTCGAATTCCTTTTCGACCTCGTCGGGGAGCCCAAGCTTCCCAGGCGCGCCTTCCTTGCCGTCGTTCCCGCCGCCGAAGCCCGGCTTGGTACCTCGGTCCCGTTCGGGGCGCCGGAGTGGGTTCGGCTCGAGGAGCTGGGCAATGACCGCTACCGGGCCGCCTGGACCCTGTCCGCTCCAGGCGAGTACGTCCCCGTCGTGGTCGCCTGGGCGGACGAGGTCGATCGCCTGGCCGAGCTGGCCGAGCGCAAGCTGGCCATCGGCGAATCCTGCGACCTCGAGCTCTTGGACCTTGCAGCCCTGCTGCGCGCTCAGGCGGCCGACGACGAGCTGGCCGCCTTCCCCGCTCTGGGCTCGGCGCTGCGCCCGGCCGCAGATCTGGCGGGAGCGCGGCGGCGCGAGCTGAACCGTCTGGCCGAGTTGCTGGATGACGTCCAGCTGGAGCCGCCCGCTCGCCTGGCTGCGCTCGCTGCGCCGGCCGCCGAGCAGCTCGCCCGGCTTCCCCTGCGCCTCGAGCTGGCAACCGTCGCGCCCGGCCAGGAGATCCGCTGCGAGGACCGCCTGGCGGCGGTCGGTGCCTGGTACGAGCTCTTCCCCCGCTCGCTGGGCGGGTTCAAGGGGGTGGCCGCACAGCTGGGCCGCCTTTCCTCGCTGGGCTTCGACGTCGTCTATCTGCCCCCCATCCACCCCATAGGGGCGACCAAGCGCAAGGGCAGGAACAACTCCCTGGTGGCCGAAGCGGGCGACGTGGGGTCGCCCTGGGCCATCGGCTCGGCGGAGGGCGGGCACGAGGCCGTCGATCCTTCTCTCGGCAGTGCGGAGGACTTCGCCGAGCTCATCGAAGCCGCGCGGGCGAAGGGAATGGAGATCGCCCTGGACATCGCTTTCCAGTGCTCACCCGACCACCCCTGGGTCGCGGAGCACCCCGAGTGGTTCAACCGCCGCGCGGACGGCTCGATCGCTTACGCAGAGAATCCCCCCAAGAAGTACCAGGATGTATACCCGGTCAACTTCCAGCCCGCCCGCGAGGCGGACCGTGCGGCGCTCTGGGAGGCCGCCTACGGCGTCTTCGAGCACTGGCTGGCGGCAGGGGTTCGCATCTTCAGAGTGGACAACCCCCATACCAAGCCGCTTCCCTTCTGGGAGTGGGTCTGCGGGCGGCTGCGCCTCGAGCACCCCGAGGCGGTCCTTTTGGCGGAGGCCTTCACCATGCCCAAGCTGATGTACCGCCTGGGCGAGATCGGCTTCTCGCAGAGCTACACCTATTTCACCTGGCGAGTGGCCAAGTGGGATCTGGAGGCCTACGGCGCCGAGCTGGCCTCGCCGGAGGCGGTGGCCACCATGCGACCCAACTTCTGGACCAACACCCCCGACATCCTCGCCGACCCTTTGCGCGGCGGGCCGCTCTCCGCCTTCGCGATCCGCGCCACGCTTGCAGCCACCATGGCCGCTTCCTGGGGTGTCTACAGTGGCTTCGAGTTCGGCGAGAACCAACCCATCACACCTGACAGCGAGGAGTACATGGACTCCGAGAAGTACCAGCTCCGCTACCGGGACTTCTCCGCCCCCGCGCCGCTCGACCCCTACATCGCAACCCTCAACTCGTTCCGTCGTGCTCATCCGGCCATCGCCAACCAGGCGGGCTTCGAAGTGGTGGAGTGTGACAACGACGAGATCATCGCCTACCTTCGCACCGAGCCCGCCGGGGACGCGGTGCTGGTGGTGGTGAACCTCTCCCCTCGGCACGCCCGCGAGGGGACGATCGATTTGGGCCGGGTCCGCCGCGCCTTCGGAGCCGGCGCCTCGTTCCGTGTGCACGACCGGGCGAGCGGCTCCACCTTCACCTGGTCGGGAGAGAGGGCCTTTATCCGCCTGGATCCCGTCGCGCAGGTGGCTCACCTGATCGAGCCTGACAGCGCCGGCCTGGCAGGCTGAGGCGGCGCTTAAGGCGGCCCCTCGCTAATCCGTTTCCCCGCCCTGTGGGGGATGTAGCCTCGTATTGGGCTTGGCGCAAGGCGCTGGCGTAAGCCATTCGATCTCAGGGCGCAAAAGCAAAGGGCGGCGATGTCGGGCTTTGAGCTGAAGCCGGAATGGTACAGGAACTCCATCTTCTACGAGGTGCTGATCCGTGGATTTTTCGACTCCAACCGGGACGGGGTCGGGGACATCCCCGGCCTGATCGCCAAACTCGACTACTTGGAGTGGCTGGGGATCGACACGGTCTGGCTCCTCCCCTTCTACGAGTCGCCGCTCAGGGATGGCGGCTACGACATCAGCGACTTTCTCACCGTGCATCCCTCGTACGGGAACGTGGACGACGTGGCCGCGCTCATCGACGAGGCTCATCGCCGCCAGATCAAGATCGTGGCCGACCTGGTCATGAACCACACCTCCGACCAGCATCCCTGGTTCGTCGAGTCCTCCTCCAGCCGCGACAACCCCAAGGCCGACTGGTACGTGTGGAGCGACAACAGCGACAGCTATCCGGACGCGCGCATCATCTTCATAGACACCGAGCGCTCCAACTGGACGTTCAACGAGACGCGCCAGCAGTACTACTGGCACCGCTTCTTCAGTCACCAGCCCGATCTCAACTACGACAATCCCGAAGTCGCCCAGGCCATGATCGACGTCCTGCACTTCTGGCTCTCCCTGGGCCTGGACGGATTCCGGCTGGACGCGGTGCCCTACCTCTTCGAGCGCGAGGGCACCAACTGCGAGAACCTGCCTGAGACCCATGAATTCCTGCGCAGGATCAGGGCGGAGGTGGACGAAAAGTACCAGAACAAGATCCTCCTGGCGGAAGCCAACCAGCTTCCCAAGGACGTGGTCGACTACTTCGGGCAGGGGGACGAGTGCCACATGGCCTTCCACTTCCCGATCATGCCCAAGATGTTCATGTCCATCAAAAAAGAGTCCTCCGGACCGCTGCGATCGGCGATCCTGGAGACGCCTTCCATCCCGGAAGGCTGCCAATGGGGGACCTTCCTTCGTAATCATGACGAGCTGACGCTGGAGATGGTGACCGACGAGGAGCGGGTCTTCATGTACCAGGAGTACGCCCGTGACCCGCGCGCCCGGCGCAACGTGGGGATCGGCCGCCGGCTCGCCCCGCTCATCGAGAACGACCGGCGCATCGCCGAGCTGCTGCACTCACTGCTGCTATCGCTCCCGGGCTCGCCCGTCCTCTACTACGGGGACGAGATCCTGATGGGAGACAACATCTATCTTGGCGACCGTGATTCGGTGCGCACACCCATGCAGTGGTCGAGCGACCGCAACGCCGGGTTCTCGCGTGCCGATAACGCCTCGCTGTATCTGCCCGTCCTGATGGACCCGGTCTTCGGGTACGAGGCGCTCAACGTGGAGGCCCAGCTGCTCAATCCGGGGTCGTTCCTGCAGTGGCTGCGCCACATGCTCTGGATCCGCCGCGGCAACCTCGTATTCGGCGTGGGCGAGTTCGAGGACGTGGAGAATGACAACGACGCAATCTTCTCCTTCATCCGCCGGGACGAGGCGACCGGTACCGCGGTGCTGTGCGTAAACAACTTCGCCCGCCATGCGATGCCCGTGTCGCTCGATCTCTCCAACTATGTGGGACGCATCCCACGCGAGCTCTTGGGCGGTGTGGTCTTCCCCCAGGTGCGAAACGAGCCGTATCCGCTCACCATCGCCCCCTATGGCACCTTCTGGTTCGACATCTCCGCATCCGGGAGGGGAACCACCTCCACGGTGCAACAGGCGGACGGAGTCGAGAACTTCGCATACGGAGGGGCATAGCCCGTGGCCGACACCCGGGATCTGGAGGCCGCCATCGGCGAGCTCCTCCTCGGGGAGGGGGTGCAGCGGCGCTGGCTCCCGGCGGCCGCGCGCCTGGAGCGGGCCCGGGTCACCGGCGTTTTGGGTGGGCCCGAGCACGGTGTCGCCTTGGCCGAGCTGGACTTCTCCCAAGGGTGCTTCCGTGCCGCGTTCTCCTACGAAGTCGCCGGCGGCGAGGCGCTCTCGGTGCGCGAGGTCTTCGAACCCGGCATCCAACAGGGGCTCGTCGACCTTTTGCGCGGCCTCGCGTTCTCCGGTCCCCGATCCGGCGAGGTCGCCGCGGCACTCGGCCAGGGCCGTGCCGAACCGGTCCTGCTCGACCAATCCAACTCGGCTTTCCTGATAGGCGACGGCGGCTTCGGAAAGTTCTACCGGCGTTGTGGAGACGTGTCCCGCGAGGCTGAGTTCTACCACCACCTTGCCGGGTCGGGGGTGGCGGCGGCCTATTGGGGCGAGTTCCTCTACACCGACGGGTCCGTTGCCGCGCTAGTGACAGAGCGCCTGCGGGATCCGCGATCGGCATGGGATATAGCCGGCTCGATGCTCGATGAGGGAGACCTCCAAGGGGCCGCCAAGCTGGCGAGGGAGTGCGGGACGGCGCTCGGCGAGCTGCACGACGGTCTGGATCGCTCCTGGCCGGATGCCACCATGGTGGAGCCTGCGGAGATCCGCACCTGGCTGGAGGCCCGCCTGGCCAGGCATGCGGTCGTGCTGGGTTCCACGGACGCCCTGGCCACGGCCGGCCAGGCGCTGCGGAATCTGGCCTCGGAGCTGGAGGGCCCCTTCCCTTGCATGCACATACACGGCGACTTCCACCTGGGCCAGCTGGTGCGCGCCCGGGATGCCCTTTTGGTGATCGACTTCGAGGGCGAGCCGGAGGCGGGAGCGGGCCAAATGGAGCTGCCGGAACGCGACGTGGCCGGTCTGTTGCGATCGATCGGATACCTGGCCCCGGCCGACGAGGACGAGGGGTTGCGCCAGCTGCTTCGCTCCTCGGCCCTGGAGGGCTATGCCGCCTCGGCTGCCGGGGGCCGGATCTTCGCGGTTCCGGAGCGCCTGGCACTGCTTGCCTTCTTCGAGGCCGAGAAGGCCCTCTACGAGCTGGCCTATGAGACGCGCTACCGGCCCGCCATGACCGAAGGGCCTTCGGCGGCGCTGAAGAGGCTGGCTTGGAGGCTGGAAGGGCTTGCCAGCGCGGCGCGCCTCGCGCCCGGCTCCTTGACCGCTCTCGCGCGGCGCGAATATGCTCGCTAGGGCCCACGCCGGTCCGGCCGGGGCTTAGGAGGGAGGTCGACGATGGCAAGCGAGGTGCGCTTCGTCTCCGAGTTCGACCTCTACCTGCTCGGTACAGGTGGGCATCGCCGTCCCTGGGAGGCCCTTGGCTCCCACTGGGGCCATCACGAGGGTTCCAACGGCACCCACTTCGCCACCTGGGCCCCGCAGGCCAGATCGGTGGCGGTGATCGGCGATATGAACGGCTGGGTTCCGGAGGAGGCATATCACCTCCACGCCCTTGGCGACTCGGGGGTCTGGGAGGGGTTCATCCCCGGCGCCGGGCCGGGCCAGCGATACAAGTTCCGGATCATGAGCCCGGACGGGGCGGTGCACGAGAAGGCCGATCCCTACGCCACCCAGAGCGCCGAGCCTCCCTCGGCCGGGTCTGTCATTTCCGGCCCGTCCGGGCATGTTTTCGGGGATTCGGCATGGATGGAGGCCAGGGGTGGTTGGCTCGGCGACCGCCCGGTCTCCATCTACGAGGTCCATCTCGGGTCCCTTCGCCGGGATCCCTGGCACCCTGACGAGCCGCTCAGCTATGCCAGGCTTGCCGATTTCCTCGTCGACTACGTGGGGGAGCTGGGCTTCACCCACGTCGAGCTCATGCCCATCACCGAGCATCCCTTCTACGGCTCATGGGGTTATCAGACGACTTCGTACTATGCGCCAACCACGCGTTACGGGCTGCCCGACGAGCTGCGTGCCTTCGTCGATCGGCTGCACCAGGCCGGGATCGGGGTGATCTGCGACTGGGCTCCTGCGCACTTCCCTCGCGATCCGTACGCTTTGGCCAACTTCGACGGCTCGCCACTGTACGAGAAGTCGGATCCGCGCATGGCCACCCATTCCGACTGGGGGACGCTGGTCTTCGACTACTCCCGCCCCCAGGTGCGAAACTTCCTGGTCGGCTCGGCGCTCTACTTGATCGAGCAGTTCCATTTCGATGCGCTGCGGGTGGACGCGGTGGCGTCCATGCTGTATTTGGACTACTCCCGCCCCGATTTCGTGCCCAACGCCTACGGCGGCCGGGAGGATCTGGATGCCATCGCCTTCCTGAAGGAGATGAACGAGGCGGTGCACCAGCTGGGAGCCACCACCATCGCCGAGGAGTCGACGGCCTTCCCCAAGGTGGCCCGCCCGACCTACGAGGGAGGGCTGGGGTTCGGCTTCAAATGGAACATGGGCTGGATGCACGACACCCTCGCCTATCTGTCCCGTGACTCGGCTCACCGGAGCTGGCATCACGACGAGATCACCTTCGGCCTGCATTACGCCTTCAGCGAGAACTTCGTCCTTCCGCTCTCCCACGACGAGTGTGTACACGGCAAGGGGTCCATCTACACCAAAATGGCCGGGGACGACTGGACCAAGCTCGCCAGCGTCCGGGCTCTGTATGGGTGGATGTGGGCTCATCCCGGGAAGAAACTCCTCTTCATGGGGGACGAGTTCGCACAGCCGGCCGAATGGAGCCACGACCGCTCCCTGGACTGGCATCTGCTCGAGGAAAGCTCGCACAACGGGGTTCGCCGGCTGGTCGCCGACCTGAACCGCCTCTACCGCTCCTATCCCGAGCTGCACGCCGCCGACCTCGACCCACGCGGCTTCGGCTGGATACGCGCCACCGACAGGGATCGCAACCTCTTCGTTACCGTGCGCCGCACCCCGGGCGAGGATTCTGGCATGATCGTCTGCGTGGCCAACTTTTCTGGCTCCGAGTGGCGCGACATCCCCATCGGGGTGCCCAAGGCGGGCGGCTGGACCGAGATCCTCAACACCGACTCGCGCCACTATGGCGGGAGTGGTGTAGGCAACCTTGGCTCGAAGGTGTCAGAACCGCAGGAATGCGACGGCTATCCCGATCGTCTGGTGATTTCCATCGCCGCGGACTCGGTGATCTGGTTTTACGCCGAGGACTAAAAAATCAAGATCGGTCCCGGTCCCGAGGCGGGCGAAATGCTAGCGTCTTGCCATGGCGGTAGTTAAGGAATTCAAGGACTTCATCCTGCGTGGCAACGTGGTCGACCTAGCGGTCGGCATCATGATCGGCGTAGCCTTCAACGGGGTGGTCCAAGGTTTCGTCAAGGACTTGATCACTCCCTTGGTGGGTATCGTCGGCAGTTTCAACTTTGCCGGTCTCCATTTCACTGTGAACAAGAGCGTCTTTCTGGTCGGTGACTTCCTCAATCTTGTGGTGAGTTTTCTCATACTTGCCTTGGTCATCTTCTTCTTCGTCGTGAAGCCGGTGAACCACCTCATGTCGAGGCGCAAGAAGCCTGAGGCGGCGCCCGCCACCACCAAACCCTGCCCTTATTGCATGACGGACATCCCCCTTGCAGCCACCCGCTGCCCGGCCTGCACCTCGGAGCTCACGCCGGCGGTCTGAGCACCTTTGCTGCCGAGCTCGTTTTTGTGTGCGCTGTTGTCGAATTGACACCACCCGTGGAACCGCGGTGCGGATCTCGGCCCTCTTAGGGAGTGGGCGAACGACGGGCGCCATGCCGGGGGCCGTGGAGCCCGTACCTTTTGTTGTCTTGCCTTTCCCATCGGGCGCCCCTGCACGAGGATGCCCAGGAGCCGGGCGTTGACTCCGTTGGTGTCTCCGATAGCGACGATGGTGTTGGTTGAGGCTCCTCCTCGCGCAGTGGGACGTCGCCTGCTTCCGAGGCGGTTGCCAGGTGAGGGGTATATATTGGCGCCATGACCATCCCCCCTGACACCAAGGATTGGACCTGGGTGCTTGAGCGCCCCTGCCCGGAGTGCGGATTCGATCCCGGCCACTTCACCCGGGAGGGCATTGGGAAGGTGATCCGTGACAACGCCGCCCAGTGGCCCGCCCTGCTTGCCCTGCCCGGCGCGGCGAGCAGGGCGCGTGAGGACCGGTGGTCCACCCTTGAATACGCCTGCCACGTCCGCGACGTATTTCGCATCTTTGCCGAGCGCCTGCGGCTGATGCGAAGCGAGGATGTCCCACAGTTTGCCAATTGGGACCAGGACGCCGCTGCGCTCGCTGGCCGCTATGCGGAGGACGAGCCCGAGCATGTCGGGGAGGAGTTGGTCGCTGCTGCGGAAATGCTGGCCGAAGGCTTCGACTCCGTTCGCACAGAGGAGTGGGGACGGGCCGGAGTGCGATCCAACGGCAGCCGGTTCACCGTCGAGACGCTGGGGATTTACCTGATACATGACCCCATCCACCACCTCTTCGACGTCGCCGGAGTCAGGAGCGCCTGAGTTCGCCAGCGAGGTGACTTCTCGGGAGCAAAAGTCGGCCACACAGAGCGCGACCGCAGGACCGGGGTGGTCGCCGCTCGTAGCCGTCGATCTGGAGCGGTGGTGGGGGACAGCGCCAGACCGCATACGGCGCGGATCGGACGCTCGGCGTCACTCCTCGCCGGAGAACCGCTCCCAGGCCGATTGGCGCGCGATACCTGGCGCTTGTCCGATGGCCGCCCAGGTCGCGCTGCGTTAGGCTGATTGCTGCCCAGCCCGGATGGCGGAACGGTAGACGCAGGGGGCTTAAACCCCCCGGGCCCGGAAGGGCCGTGCGGGTTCAAATCCCGCTCCGGGTACTGGTCGGCCCCTTGGGCGGGCCGTTCCAAAATCTGTCTCATCTGTCACCTCCGACGAGAACAGGCTTCTGAGCCACCCGTTGCCAGGTGGCGGTGGCGGTCTTATCCGGCTTGGAGCCGGTGCCGTCTTCGCAGTTCACCGAGGAGCACCTGGGCGAGCCCATGAACCTCTCCTCTCCCTGCGCGTTCGCACGGCT
>JAKAOC010000031.1 GCA_021823385.1 Actinomycetes bacterium | reverse complement strand
TTGATGACCCCGGCGCAGCGCCGTGCGGACGTTGCTCGTTCTGCACGGGCAAGTTGCCTGATCCCCTGGTCGAGCGGCCCTCCGCCGAGGTCGTGCAGCAGGTGAAAAGCCTGCTTAGGGGCGAGACTTTGACGCTCGAGCCACGCAAGATGTGGCCGGGAGGTGCCTACGGCGCCCGGGGCAGGATCGCACCCGGCGAGATGGCGGGAGAGGGCAGGGTGATCGCCTTCGCCGACGCTCCTGAGTGGCGCGAGCTGGTTCGGGCGGCCTTCGAGATCGATGCAGCCCCTTCCGCAGAGCTTCGGGCGGCCGCGGTGGCGACACTTTCGCGCTGGAAGCGTGACTGGCCCAAGCGTCCCGAGATCGTCGTAGGCCTAGCTGCCTCCGGCTTCGACCGATTGGTTGAAGGCTTGGCTGATCACCTCGCCGAGGCCGGTCACCTGGACCGAGCCGCACTCGCAATGCATGCCGGACCGCATGAGGTCTCAGAGATGGCTTCGGGCGAGGAGGCCGCGTACTGGGACCACGCAATCGAAGCAGAGGGCCAATACGCGCCGGCGGTTCGTGGGAGTTGCGTGCTCCTTGTGGTGGACGCAACCTCTTCGCAATGGCCGATCACGGTGGCAGCGGCCAAGCTGCGCCGAGCCGGTGCGACGATGGTGCTGCCCCTCCTGGTGCATCGCCGGCCCTGATCGGCCCAGGTCCCGCTCGACGGCTCAAGGGCCGTTTCCCGAGCAGCCTCGACAACGGGCGCCCCGCCGACCTTTTGCGCGAGCGGATCGACGGGCGGATCGACGGGCGGATCGGCCAGTAGGGAAGCACCGGCCACGCGGCCATCGTCCGCCGCGGACCGAAGCAGGTTCGCCCCGCCGTCACCTCCCGACAGGAGGCCGGCTGGGCGAACCGCGTTGGGGGCCCGCAGCCGCGCGAGTCACGCGGCGGCGGGATCTTCGGGGCTCTCAGTCGGCCAGCGCCTTGACGGCGATGACCGGGGCCTCCTCCTCGAGGGCGATCTGCTTGCGCCCCATCACGTAGACCAGTGAGGCCGCCATCAGCACGATGGCGAAGACCGCTCCGACCCAGGCGGGGTAGGTGACCGGGAAGAAGTTGCCGTAAACCGCCAGGCCGATCAGGACGATGGAGACCGCGGGCAGGAGCGCCCGGGTGACGAGGTTGAAGACGTTGTGCTTCACCGAGAAGCGCATCAGGGCCACGTTGGCCACAAGATGGCTGAGGAGGCCGCCTGCGGTGGCGGCCACGATCAGCACGATGAAGCCGTTTATGGGGCCCCAGATCAGGCCGGCGACGACGGAGAAGACCAGCTCCAGGACGAAGAGCACCCAAAGCGCCGGGGCCGGGGTGCGATGCTCATTGTGCACGGTTCCCAGGCGCTCGGGGAGCAGCCCCACGCGACCCATGTGGAAGACCATGCGCCCCATGGAGATGTTGACGGCCAGGTCGACACCGATGATGCTGTTGATGAGGAGTACGGCCACGATGAGCTCGACCGGCCGGCCCGCGTACTTGTCGATGAGGATAAGCCCGGGGATGCCGGAGGCGGCGAAGTTCCCCATCTTGCTCACGCCCCATGCCACGGTGAGGCCGTAGGAGACGAGCAGGTAGAGCGCAACCACCATGAGCTGAGTGGTGAGCATCGCCTTCTTGATGGTCTTGTGCGGAGCGTGCGACTCCTCGGCGAGATAGACCGTCGCGGTCGGGCCACCGAGGCCGGTCGAGGCTACGGCCATTCCCACCAGCAGCCCGGAGAAGCCGTTCAGAGCGAGGTGTGGGTTGTAGACGTGCAGGGTGTTGTTGGGACCGGCATGGACGATGAAGATGATCGAAAAGATCACCAGCACCACGACCTCGATGGCCGCGGTGATCACGCCGTAGTTCAGCGCGGGACGGATCCGGTAATAGGAGATGACGTAGGAGGGGATGATGATCACGATCGAGATCGGGAGCCAGGTCCAGCCGGGGATGTTGTAGCCGACCGAGGAGGCGATGGAGGAGACCAGTGCCGCCACCGTCAAGGCGTTGGCCGGGACCAGCAGCACGTAGTAGGCGAGATATCCCATGCCGGCCCCAAAGGCCCACTTCTCACCCAGCCCGGCGCGGATGAAGGAGAACAGCCCACCAGCGCTGTTCAGGTGCTTGGAGAACTGATACGGCGTGTTGATCCAGGCAAGCGCGAGAATCGAGCCGATCAGGTACGTGAGCGGCAGCGCCCCCAGGCCGAAGGCTGCGGCCGTGGTCAGCGATACAGCTACCGATGCGAGTGGCGAGTTGGCGATGAAGCCTTGCGCCAGGACGTGTTTGAAAGTGACCGAATTCTTGTCGAGCGTTCGATTGTCGATGCTCGACGCTTCCGTTGACATTATCCCTCCTCCATTTCCTACCCGCTCAGAGCGGGTATTCGATAACGGTGGGATCCCGGCCCTGCAGAGCGCCCACCACCAGGCGCGCCACCTCCTGGGGTCCCACCGCTACCACTCCTCTGCCATTGCAGGCCTGGGCCAGCAAGGGCAGATCCACTTCGCGCCAGCTGACCGCGCTGGGGGTCATCCCGCGCTCGGCCATCTCGTCGCGAATCTCACCGAACCCATGGTTATTCGCCACAATCACCGGAAGCCCGTAACCCAAGTCGGCCGCGCTAGCTAGCTCGATGGCGCTGAAAAGGAAGGCGCCGTCCCCCACCAGCGCCACCACCGGCCGCTCTGGGTCCGCAACCTTGGCTCCGATGGCCGCCGGAAGTCCGTACCCGAGGGTTGCGAAACCTGCCGGATAGATGAAGCGCCCGGCCGGCGAGAGCGGGAAGAAGTGCACGCTTCCGAAGTAACTGGCCTGGGAGCTGTCCCCGGCCAGAACCGTGTCTTCGGGCAGTATTGTGCGTAGCTCGGAATGGAGTTCCGCAAAGGCCGCTCCGTCGGCAAGCGCGGCTTTGGCCACCACCGTCCGGAGACGTGCTGCCTGTTCAGCGGCGGCTGAGGCGCCGCGGGCACGCGGCTCCACCAGCCCGGTCAGCGAGGCGAGCGACTCCCGTGCGGGGGCGATAAGGGCCACTTCGGCCTTGACGTTCTTGTGCGCCTGGGAGGGTTCGATGTCGATGCGCACTACCCGGCCCCGGGGATGCAGGTTCGGACCCCAAAGGTCGCTCTCGGCCACCTCTGTTCCCACCAATACGAGGGCGTCTACCTCCTCCAGGTAGCGCTGCACCTCGACAAAGCGGATCGAGGCGCCAAGGCTGGCCGGATGAGCTTCGTCGACTGCACCTTTTCCGTTGACGGTGGTAACGATTACCGCCCCCAGGCGCCGTGAAAGCTCGATGGCCTCTTCGCCCGCCTCGCGTCCACCGCCCCCGACGACGATGGCCACCCGCTCGGCGCGGTCCAGGATCCCGGCCGCCCGGGCCAGCGCCGCGGGATCTGCACTCGGAGCGCCGAAGGTGATCGGCCCGGGCATCTCCTCCAGGGAGCAGCGGGACTCCAGAACGTCGACGGGCACCTCGAGGTAGAGGGGACGGGGTCGGCGCCTCCCTTGGGAGGCGAAGAACTCGTGGATGACCGTGGCCGCGTGCGCCGCGTCGACGGCGCGGACCCCCTGGGCGCTGATCGCGTCCATGTGGGCGCGTTGATCCTTCACTTCGTGAAGCGTGCCGGCATCGGCGCGCTCCCGGCCGCGGTTCACACCGGGGGAGATCACGAGCATTGGCACCGAGTCCGCGTAGGCGGTTCCCACCGCCGCGGCGATGTTGGCGACGCCCGGCCCGCTTGTGGTTATGCAAACCCCTGGCGTTCCCGACACTCTGGCGTAGCCGTCGGCGGCGTAGCCGAGTCCCTGCTCGTGACGCATCAAGACGTGGCGGATGTCGGAGGGTCCTAGGGCGCGGTAGAGCTCGAGGTTGTGGGTGCCGGGTATGCCGAAGACGTCGCGGACGCCGTTCTCCTCGAGGGCGCGGATAATGGCGGCCCCGCCGTTCCCCTTGCTCGAATCGCGGGTACCGGCGCTCATCGCTCCCGCCTTCCTCCGACCCAGGTCTCCGAGACGCCAACCGTGGCCAGTCTCTCCGGATCGGTCTCGGTGGGGTCCTCCTCGACGATCGCCAAGTCGGCCAGCTTGCCCACCTCCAGCGAGCCCACGGCTGACTCGCGGCCAATGGCGTAGGCCGCACCGATGGTGTAGCCGGCGAGCGCCTCGCGCACGCCGATCCTGAGCGACTCGTCGCCGAGAACCTTTCCGCTGGCGGTCCTGCGTAGATGCGCGGCGGCCACCGCCTCCAGCGGGTTGGGAGGGGCCACCGGGGCATCCGAGGAGAGGACGATGCGCACCCCGGCTTTGGCAAAAAGGCCGTAGGGGTTGTAGCGCGTGCCAAGCTCTCCGACCGCCTCGACGGTGCCGTCGCCGAAACGGAGGTGATGCTGGGGCTGGGGGACGGGGATCACGCCGAGTTCCGCCATCCGGTCGATCTGGTCGTCCAGGGGGAGGCCGCAGTGCTCGATGCGGTGACGGCCGCGCCGCACCGCATCGCGGCCGCCGCTTGCCTCGAGCGCCTCGAGCACCATGCGTATCGCCTCGGGGGACTGGGCATGCGTGGCGGTCTGCATTCCGGCGGCGGTCGCCTTTCGCACCAGCTCGGCGTATTCGGCGGAGTCGTGGTAGAGCTGCCCGTGCAGGCAGGGGTCGGCGGCATATCCATCGGGGAAGTATGCGGTCCAGCCGCCCAGGGTCCCGTCGGCATAGAGCTTCACGCCCAGGAACCTGAGATGGTCGTCCCCGAGCTGAGAGGAGATCCCCAGGTCGAGGAGCGAGCCCAGGTGGCTGGAGAGGATGTACATCCCCACCCGCATCTTGAGCGCCCCCGACTCCCTTGCCCTCAGGTACGCCTGCACCTCACGGCGGGAGACCTGCATGTCAGCGACCGAGGTGATGCCCGCTCTCAGGAACTCGTCTTGGGCAAGCTGGACAATCGCGTCCATGGCCTGGTCGGATTCGGAGAAGTGGAAGTTCGGGCCGTGGTTGCCGACCTTGATGCCGCCTTCGCCGGTCAGGAGGTCGCAGGCCCCGTCCCAGAAGAGGCCGGTCGGGTTGCCCGCGGCGTCACGGACGATCTCGCCTCCGGTTGGGTCCCGGGTTTCGCGCGTGATCCCGAGCGCCGTCATGGCGTAGGTGTTGACCGCGGCCCCATGCCCGGAGGCGTTCATGACCATCACCGGGCGGTCGGTGGCCACCTTGTCAAGATCGGCGGCGCTGAGGTGGCGCCTTTCGGCCAAGCGGCGATGCTCGTAGCCGTAGCCGCGCAGCGGGGCGCCGGCGGGGAGGGCATCCGCGGCCCGCCGCAGCGCCACCACTATCTCCTCGATACTCGCGACGCGCTCCGGTGCGCAGTCGACCCAGGTGCGCATCTGTCCGAGCATGACCGGATGGCAGTGAGGGTCGACGAAGCCGGGCAGAAGGCATCGCCCGGCCAGGTCCAGCTCCGCGTAGCCGGTG
The DNA here is from genome assembly GCA_021823385.1 of Actinomycetes bacterium. Next base: position 5,396 of record JAKAOC010000031.1, on the reverse strand, counting down.
CCGAGTGCCTCCCGGCACTCCTGCAGGCTCCCCACCGCGATGATGCGGCCCTGGCGCATTGCCAGCGCCTCCGCGCCCGGGTTCCCGGCCATGGTGAGGATGGGGCCACCGCTTACCAGCGTGGCCGCCGCCCGGCTTTCCGCCGCCGCTTCCGACATCTGATTCCTTTCAGCCGATGGTTGCCCGGTCAACGAATTGCCTCCCCCGGCAGCCTGACGGGCCAGCGCCTGCCCAGGCCGGGTAGCTCCACGTAATCGGGCCAGTTCAGATCGATCGGTGCCTTGAAGTCGAGGGGCAGAAGCTGGTTCCGGGCTGACCGCCCGGCGCGCCTTGCCTCCAGTTCCTCCCGCGCCCGGGCCAAGGTCCCGGGCGAGCGCACCAGGTCCAGGATGCTTCCCGCCACCACCTTGGCGGCAGTGGCGATGGTCGGGTCGATCAGCTCGGGCATGCCGCCCATTGCGTTCATGACCCAGCCCGGGTAGGGCCGGCCCTCCTGGTGGGGAGCCAGGGCGGGCCGGCCCACGTAGAAGCGGGCCGTCGGGACGTACCAGGTCATCTCGGTGTAGTCGTCCGAGGTCCAGTTGACCTGCCAGGCCGGGAGGCTGCGGCGCAGCTCCGCCTCCGCTTCACGGGGTTCCACGAGACGCTCGCACGCCTCGAGGAGGGGCTCATCCATGGGAGCCAGGCCGAGGTTGGCCTGGATCTCGCGCGCCAGCGCGCGCGCCTCTCCACTCCATCGGGGTGCTCCGACGGCTGAGAAGTTGGCCCATACCGCTTCGGCCATGACATGATTGGCCAGCCCCGGCCGGTTGCGCGACACCCATCGTGTCTCCAGCCGGCAGCCGGTCATGCCCGCGACACCCTGGGCATTCCGCTCGATGACTTCCAGGATGCGCTCAGCCATCTCCACAGTGGGGGCCCGCCAGGAGTACTGGATCTGGGCGAAGTGCCCGGGCAGGTTGTCCGCGGTCGCGTTGCCGGCTGCGAGAATCGCGTCGGAAAGGGACCAACCCCCCATGGAGGGGAGCATCGCGTCCTGCATGCTTTTGGTGGCCAGGTGCATCATGGCCAAGGCGGCGTTGGCGCCGGGCGCGCGCGCGGAGGAGTGAGCCTGGGGGATGGGGCTGTCCGAGCCCGCCGATCCCCACAGCTCGGGCTGGTCGCAGATGAAGGAGTAGACCCTGCTGTAGTAGGCGGCACAATGGGTGTCCCAGCGCACCGTGTTGCACAGCGGGAGCATGTAGAAGGGGTGGAAGCTGAGGATGGCGTCGGCCTTGTCGTAGTAGCCGCGCAGGCCGTGCACCAGCTTGGAGCCCTGCATCTTCTCGGCAGGCTCGCCGGTGTAGAGGAGGGTGCCGGTGATTCCCGCCGCCTCCATGGCGTGCTTGGCGGCCGATAACCCCACCAGCGTGGAGATCCCCAGCGCCGAATGGGGGTCGGTATGCCCCGGCGCGGTGGCCGAAAGGTCGGGTCTGGGCCTCCGGGTGGTGGAGGCGTCCTGGCAGTTGCCGGGGACCGCATCGTACTCGGCGTAGGCGAGAATGGTCGGGCCGGCACCATTGGACCAGTACGCGGAAAAGGCGGTGGGCATGCCGCCGCTGCCTCTTTCCACAGCGAAGCCCTCGGCCTCCAGGCGCCCGGCGTACCAGGCCGCCGAGAGTCGTTCACGCCAGGCCGGCTCGGCAAGCCGCCAGATATGGGTGTGCCAGGCGGACCAAGTGGAGCGGGTGGCGTCCACCTCACCCCAGGCGGCATCCTTGACGGGGTCCTGCACCTCCGCCTCCTTTCCGATAGGTGGTCACGATAGCAGTAAATGATCGACATATACGGCAAAAACGGCTATGAAATTCATAGAATATGAAGAATCATCTGAGAGAGTGGCATAAATGAAATCAAAACGGATGACAGCAGCGAGCGAGCGGCCGCTGGCGGTCTTTACCGACCTGGGCGAGCTGGATCCGGCTCCGGGAGTCGAGGTCCTGGAGGAGGGTGGCTTCAGGGTGGCCGTCTCGGCGGGTCCGGCAGCCGATCAGGTGGCCGAAGCCGCCCATGAGGCGGTGGCGCTGGTGGCGGGGTACGCAAGGATCGACGCCGCCCTATTCGACAGGCTTCCCGGACTGCGGATCGTGGCCACCATGGCTGCGGGCTATGACAACGTGGACACCTCTGCCGCCACCGAGCGGGGGATCTGGGTTTGCAATCTTCCCGACGGCGCCACCGAGGAGGTGGCGGTATACGCCCTGACCCTGGCACTTATGCTGGTGCGCTCCATCCCTGAGGCGTTGTCCACGGTGCGTGCCGGCGGCTGGGCGGAGGACCTGACGCGCCTGGGCAGGCGGCCGAGCACGCTCACGATGGGCGTGGTCGGCCTGGGCAGGATCGGAGCCAAGCTGGCCACGCTGGCGGCGCCACTCTTCGGCACGGTGCTCGGCTACGACCCCTACCTGCCTCCGGGCTCGGAGCCGACAGGAGTGGCCAGGGCGGGATTGGAGGAGCTGGTGGGCCGCGCCGACGTGGTGAGCCTGCATCTACCGTTGACCCCGGAGACGGCCGCGCTGGTGGGGCCTTCGCTGCTCGAGGGGTTCAAGAGTGGGTCCTTCCTAGTCAACACCTCCCGAGGCGGCCTCATCGACGAAGCCGCCCTGCTGGCCGCGCTGGAATCGGGGCCTCTCGGCGGCGCCGCGCTGGATGTCTTCGCGGCCGAGCCCTTGCCTGTCGGCTCTCCGCTGCGCGTCCACCCCCGGATCCTGGCGACCCCGCACGTCGCCTACCTATCGGAGGAGTCGATGCGGGACTACGTGGTGAAGCCGGCCAGGAACCTGGTCGCCTGGCTCCAGGACGGCCGCCCGCTCACCCCGGTGGCCGGGCCGAGCGCCAGCTAGAGGAAGGCGGGATCGGGGTAGCGTTCCTTGACCAAATCGAGGTGGGTCCAGGTTCCCCGTATCCGCACCCCGGGCAAGGCGCGCACGCTCTCTAGAGCGGCCACCGCCTCCTCGTCGGAGCTTGCCACGATGGTCGCCACCGCGTCGCAACGGCCGAGGCAGGTCGCCAGGTAGTCGATGCGCGGCTGGTCCGCCAGCAGCTTCAGGCCAGCGGCCCGGGCCTCTTCGCCCGCCACGAAACTTACCTCGAGGCCGATCATCTTGTTGAGGCCGACCATGCCGCCATTGACCATCGCACCCACGTGGATGACGCCTCGCTCGATGAGCCGGACCACCCGCTGACGCGCCGCTCCGGCGGAGAGTTCGATCTGGCGCCCGAGGTCGGAGAAGGAGATCCTCCCGTCCTGCTGGAGCAAGGTGACGATGCGGCGCTCGAGGGCGTCCAAGGAGACCTCCTCGACCACGCCCAGGGGAAAGTGGGAGTCCTTGATGATCCGCGTGTAATGGAGGGTGTCCACCGAGAGGACATCGGGCAGGCCGCCGATCCGGGAGATGGTGGCCACGAGTGCGTCGAGGTCGTGGCAGCGCAGCTCGGCCATGACGCTGTGGCTGCCGGCGATCACCGACACGAAGGGGGCTTCCTCCATCTCCGCGAGGCGGCGGGCGACGGGGTACGCCGGGCCCTCGGTCTCCAGGGAGACGTGCGCGAACGACGAGAGGCCGAGGGCGTGGGGATGCACCACCGCGGTGATGCGCATCGCCCCGCTCCCGAGCAGACGCTCGACCCGGGCACGGGTGGCTGTGCGCGAGAGCCCGACTTCGGCGGCGATGGCCTCCAAGGGGAGGCGCCCGTCCTTTTGCAGGAGGGCGACGATGGTTCTGTCTATTGCGTCCAGTATCACCTATGCCGTCCGGCCAGCAAATGCGGAGCGCGCTCCGGCCCTACCTGCGCCGGCCGTCCCCTCAGGCGGGGCACGACAGGCTGGTAGGGATTATAGATACGCCGCGGCTGCTAATTCCGGCGGCTTCATCCTCCGCCACGCTAACCGCCTCCGAGCGCTGCGGGCCGCGCTGCCGCGTAGCCTCTCCGGGGTGCACATCATTCCCTGCCTGCGCTGCGCGAGCGCCTGGGGGTGGTTCGGCAGTGCGCGAATTCCCGCGCCCTCAGGGCTGGCGGGCCTGGACCGACGTCCCCAGGTTGAAGCCGACCTCGAGGGCCCGGTTATTGAGCTCGGCGAATTCGGGCTTGACCCGGCCGGCGACTGCGGCCGCGAGGCTGGCTCGGGTGACCACCTCGGAGATCGCCACCAGGGCCCCCAGGCCGATGATGTTGGTGGTCAGCTCATTACCGAGCTCAAGCGCGCTTGCGCGGAAGGGGAGATAAACGGTGCTCTCCGACTCGCCCATCTCCTCGGCCATGGAGGAGTCGGCGATGAGCAATCCCCCGGGAGCCAGGCTCTCGGCGTAACGCAGATACGCCGCCCGCGACAGGCAAAGGATCAGGTCAGCCTTCTCCACCTCGGGATAGGCGATCTCCCGTGTGGAGACGATGAGGTCGGCCTTGGTCGCGCCTAGGCGCGCTTCCGGGCCGTACTCCTGGGTTTCGGAGACAAGCAGGCCGTCGCGCATGGCCGCTTCGGCCAGGATGGCGCCGCCGAGCATGATTCCCTGGCCGCCGCGGCCTGTCAGCCGTATACGCACCGGGTCGCGGTCAATCAGCTGCATAGCTGCCTCCTTGGGATGCGCACATCTCGCGATAGACCTCGGTGTATTCCGGGTCGTCCTGGTTGCGGAAAACGCCGGTGCGGAGCGGTCCCACTAGCTCCTCCCGGGAGAGAAGCGTCACCGGCTCGTCGGCCGTGTGCTCGCGTTCCCAGATGAGCATGTCGGAGGGATCGCCGATTCGGTTGAGCCGGCCGTAGTAGGTGGGGCACTGGGTAAGCACCTCGACTACCGAAAAGCCCTTGTGCCGCAGCGCCTCCTCTATTCGAAGCGGTATCTCCTGCATATCGAAGGTGGTGGTGCGTGCCACGTAGCTGGCCCCTGCCGCCAGCGCCAATTCGATCGTGTCGAAGGTGCGCTCGACCGCCCCGTGCAATGAGGTGGTGGTGCGCGAGCCGACCGGAGTGGTGGGGGCCTCCTGGCCCCCGGTCATCCCGTAGATGCCGTTGTTGTAGACGATGGCCGTCATGTCGAGGTTTCGCCGGGCCGCATGGATGAAGTGGTTTCCCCCGATGGCCAGTGCGTCCCCGTCCCCCATGGTCACCACCACGGTCAGTGCGGGGTTGGCCATCTTGAGGCCGGTGGCGTAGGCCAGCGCCCGTCCATGGGTGGTGTGCATGGCATTGGTGCGAACGTAGAAGGGGGTTCGCCCTGAGCAGCCGATTCCTCCCACGACCACGACCTTTTCCGCATCGAGGCCGATGCGGGAGAAGGCCGTGCCGATCCCCTCGACGATGTTGCCGTTGCCGCATCCCGGGCACCAGACGGTGGGGAGCACCTCTGTGCGCAGGT
>JAKAOC010000030.1 GCA_021823385.1 Actinomycetes bacterium | reverse complement strand
CAAGCCGCTCTACCGGGCGGGTGTCGCCTTCGCGCACGAGCTGCCCTCCCTGGTGGCCCAGGCCCAGAACGGGACCGGCAGGATCGGGTTGTTGATAAAGACCCTTCACATCGAGAACCTTGTGGATCAGTCCGCGGCGAAGATCACCTCCGCCCTTACCAACTTCACCGGGCCGGTCCTCTCGGCCACGCGGACCGTGCTGTCCGGCATCGGTGGCTTCGTCACCATCGCTCTCCTGGCCGTCTTCATCCTCCTGGAAGGGCCCGGAATCGTCGAAGGCATCAGCTCCCTCTTTCCTCAGGCAACGGCCGAGGCCATACGCCGGACGGTCCAGCACTCCCAGCGGGCAGTGGCCGGATTCGTGCTCGGCAACCTGGCCACCTCCGTGATAGCCGGCGTGGTGGTCGGAGTGACGCTGGCCCTGCTGGGCGTGCCCTTCGTGATGCTGCTGAGCCTTTGGGTGGCACTGGTGGATCTGCTACCGCTGGTGGGTGGGCTTCTGGCCGGTGTGCCGACCGTCGCCGTCGCCCTGCTGCATTCCCCCCTTGACGGGTTGATCACGGCGGGGGTCTTCATCGCCTACCAGCAGGTCGAGAACCACCTCCTGAACCCGCTGATCATGGCACGCACGGTCAGGCTGAAGACGCTGTGGATTCTCGTCTCGGTGATAGTAGGCGCGGACTTGGCCGGCTTCCTGGGCGCCCTGATAGGCATACCGGTTGCCGCCATCGTCCAGGTGGTGGCCATGGAGGTCTGGGGCTACTATCGGCCCCGTGTCACGGCCCCGCCGAGCGAGGCGGTCCCGGAGCTCCCGGAGGCTCCGGCGTAAACCGGCGTGGTCAGCCGGCCGCCATGGTTCTGAGGCCACGCTCCCGGATAAGGTCCAGCAGTTCCTCCAGGGCCTCGAGCATCGCATGCGTCGAGCCGGGCGCGGAGGTGCAATCCGAATCGTGGAGCAGTATGGTTCCGCCGTCGATGCCGTGGCGAACGAGGTCCGAGACGATGCTCTCCCTGGTGGCGGCCGCCCTCCAGTCGCGCCCCCAGGAGGTCCACAACAGGGGCCTGAGCCGGAGACGGCGCGCGTGTATCAGCATCGCGGTCGAGAGGACGCCATAGGGGGGCCGCATGAGTTTGATCTCCTGCCCACTGGCTTCTTCGACCAGCGCCTTCCCTCGCTCCAGGTCATATCCGATCGTGGGGTACGAACGGAAGAGCGCGTTGCGGTGGTACAAGCCGTGCAGGCCGACTTGATGGCCCTCCTCGGCAACCTGGCGCGCAACGTCCCGATGGCGCTTTGCCATGTCCCCAAGCATGAAGAACGTCGCCTTGACCTGGTTGCGGGCGAGGAGGTCAAGGACCAAGGGTGTTGATACCGGGTCGGGGCCGTCGTCGAAGGTTATGGCCACCTCGCCGGCGGGCCTGACCCCCATCAGCGATGGTAGGAGCCTCTTGGTGGCCGGGAAAAACCAGCTGAGGGCCGGTGCGGAATGCAGTGCCGCAGCGCCGGCGAGAAAGGTGGCTGCTTGGGTTGATCTCCGCACGGCCCTAGTTGCCGAGAGCGGATGAGGGGAGAAGGGTGAAGTGGTCCTGGCCGAGCGTTTGGGTAAGCCAGGAGATCTCGCTCAGCAGGTCGGCCGGGCTCATGTTGGCGGCATCGATTTCGTAGGCATCGCCGGAATGCACGACGAAGCCCGTTGTCTTTTCGATCATCACCGGCTTGACCAGCGCCTGATGCGCAATGGAGGCCCAGGCGAGATCCGCCGAGTTCACCATTCCCTGCGGCGCGTAGGTGACCTGGGTGAGTCCCGTCTCCTCTGCGATAAGGCGCGCCGTCTTGGTTGCGGCCTCGATGGGGGCGAACAGCCGGATACCCGAGTTCATGGGCCAGCCGCCGTTCAGGATCGTTATCCCGCCGGCCTGCAGTTCGGCGAGGTCGGCCGGGTACTGCTGGGCAAGGGGTCCGGTAACCACGGCCCCGATGCCGAGCCGTGACATGGTGGCCAGCACCTGTGGATCGGAGAAGTCCTGGTTCCCCAGTTCGACCAGTGCATAGGCGAAGGGCGTCTTCAGCGCCGCCTTGTCCACGTTGATCTGCTGGGTGGCGGCGTTCACGGTGATGTTGAGGGCGGTGATGGCGGCGATCGCCCAGGCTGCGAACCGGAGGGCCACGCCGGCGGGCCGGCGGCGGCCCAGGTTGCGGCCACGCGCGCGCATCTCGCCGATGATCAGAGCATCCTCGAGCGCCGCGCCCGGGTCGGCGTGAAAGACCCCGGCGGCTCGGCGCGTCGTCAATTCCGGATTGGCGCCGAGTTCGTGCACCGTCTCGATCAACTCCGCCCTCGTCCTGGCCCAGAGGGAGACGCCGGCTGCTTCCATCTCCATCACGTTGCGCAGGCCGTGGCCCTTGATGGGGTTGTACGAGATCACCGGAACCTCGGTGGCAAAAGCCTCCAGCGCGGTCAGCCCGCCTGCGTTCTGGATCATGACGTCGCAGGCACGCATCAGAGAGGGCATCTGGTCGGTCCAGCCGATAACCAGGCCGATTCCCACCCGGGAGAGGCTGGCTCTCAACGCCTCATTGCGCCCGCAGACCACCACCGGGAAGATGTCGTCGCTCGCGCCCAAGGAGAGAAGCGTGTCGCGCAGGTCGCCAACGCCCCAGCTCCCGGCCACGATCAGTGCGCTGGTCTTGTCGGCCGGAATCCCGAATTTGGCGCGGGCCATGGCCCGGTCCAGGGCGCCGGCTTTTCGAAATGCCTCGGCCACGGCCGGTCCGGTGACGACGGGGGTCTTGCCGACCAGCTTTTCCACCTGGGCGACGGAGATGTTGTGCACGGCCAGGTAGGTGTCGACGCCTTCGTCGACCCACATCGTGTGCACGCTGAAGTCGGTGAGGAAGGTGTAAGCGGGGATCTTCAGTGGCCGAATGAGCGCGCGGCGGGCCCGCCCCAGCACCAGCGAGGCAAATGGGTAGGTGGTAATGACCGCGTCAGCGCCGTACTCCTTCACCCACCGGCGCATGCGCCGGAAGAAGATCAGGTAAAAGAGGGTGACGATGGGCGGCTTGATCGGACGGAATGTGGCGAACAGCCTGAACAGTGCCTCGTAGCTCCAAGGAGCGTGATCGAGCTGCAGCTCATAGGTTCGTTCGAGGAATCGCCCGACCACGGGAGCAGCGTCGAGGAAATCCCTGATCTCAACTTCGTAGCCCCTCTCGCCGAGGAGCCGCGCCAACTCTTTGGCTGCGCCGTCGTGGCCCGCTCCCATGCGGGCGGAGACGAGCAGCACGCGTTTGGACATAAAGCTGTAACCTATCCCTCGTTGACGCTATGGTTTATCTTCTGGCTATCTGCGCAGCCGTCCTCTTCTCGCTAGCTGCGTTTGTCCAGCACCGAGAGGCCCAGAAGGCTCCGGCAACCTCAGCGCTCAAGCTCTCTCTGCTATCGCGTCTTGTAAAAAGGCCCATTTGGATCATAGGCGTCGCGCTGGACCTCTTGGCCTTTGTCGCCCAGTTCCTCGCGCTCAAGGACGGATCGCTTCTGCTCGTGCAGCCCATCCTTGCCTTTGGACTGACCTCCACGCTGGTGCTGGAGGCCGTGTTCGGTGCGCGTCGCGGTTTCGGCCGCGTCGCCGCCCTCTCGCTCCTTTCCGCCGCCGCCCTGGCCGTCTTCCTTTTGACCACCAACATCACCTCCACCAGCACGGTTCCGTCCGCCACCTGGGGAGTGGTCATAGGGGTGGTGGTCGTCGCGGGCTTCTTTGCCTTCAAGTGGCTCGTCGCGGGCCTGAAGGGGAGGTCAAGGGGCGTGGCAATGGGGGTCTCCGTGGGCCTTTTGCACGGGGTGGCGACTTTTGTGATCAAAGCGGCAGCCAACTCGGTCTCGATCGACGGTTTCTTGGGGTCCCTCGACTCTTGGCCCCTTTACGCTCTGGTCGCGGTAGGCGCGATCGATCTCGTACTTACGCAGTCCGCGTTCCAGTCGTCGCCGCTCTCGGTTACCATGCCCGTCATCACCGTGCTGGAGCCGACCGTGGCCATGCTGATGGGCGTGGCCATACTGCACGAAGCTGTATCGAGCCGCTTTGGAGGCGCCTTTTTGGCGACCAACCTGGCCGCCATGGCGCTGGCCGCTCTGGTAATCTCGGTTGCCGCTTCGCGCCTGGTCGAGGCGGCGGAGGAAGAAGTGGTATGAGGCGGGGATCGGCCGGGTGAGCCTCATGGAGGGGGCGGGGGAGTGGGAGCCGACGGTGCAATCCGGCCCTGGCGAGGTGAGCCCGTGGGTCTACGCCTATCGGGGCGGACGCTGGTCGGTGGCTACGGCGCCGGCCGCAGACAAATCAGCCCAACCGGCAGTTCTGCTGGTTCACGGCCAGCCGGGAAGCGGTCATCTTTGGGGGGCATTGCCCGATCACCTGAGCCGCTTCGGCGGCGTCTACTCCTACGACCGCCCGGGCTGGGGGGCGAACCGAAGCGACCCTGGTGACCTGATACTCAACGCCGAGTGCCTGTGTTCCGTCGCCGAAGGGCTCGGAGGGCCTGTAGTCGTGGTGGGCTACAGCTACGGGGCGGCCGTAGCGCTTGAAGCGCTTTCTCTCGGGTGCGCGGCGATAGCCGCACTTGTGCTGGTGGCTCCTGCTGCAAACGCGCTTGCGATCGGGCCGCTCGATCGAGCCTTCGAGCCGCCTTGGATCGCACGGGTCACCGGCCGTGCCGCCGTTTTGGCCGCTGTTGGCCGGCTTCCCGCAAGGGCCTCCAGGATCCTCTTCGCAGCCCACAGCCTTGCCGTCGAATCGGGAACACTTAGAGAGGACCTGTCCCGCCTGCGCGCCTCGCCGGTGGCGGGTGTTCCGATTGCCGTCGTCGCCGGGCTCGCCGATCGGACCGTGCCACCGAGTTCGGTCTCCCTGCTGGCTTCGGCCACCGGCGCGGAACCTGTCCGCTGGAGCGACACTTCGGGGCACTTGCTGCCGTTGCGACGCCCGCGCCTGGTCGCCCAAGCCGTCGCTTCGGTCATCCGGGGGATCGCTCGATAGCGCTATCCAAAAAATCTTCAAAAAATAAATTCACATGATGTACATGTCGAGACGACTTGTACTAGAACTTGTATTATCAAGTTCGGTCTCGAGTGGGCGATCAACCGTGAAGCCCGCTGGGGAACCGGGTCCTTGTGTGGGATATCCGGGGGAGCGCGAAGAAGCCGAGCGCAGAATATCCGACATGGCTAATTGGCCGGGGGGCTGGTGGTCGATGGCCGAAGGTTTGGTGCACTTGCCAAGACCGGAGGTTTTGGGTTGGAAACGGCGAAGCAGGCGACGTGGAACTACGAGTATTGGCGGCCACGTGCCAGGTGCAAGGATTACGATCCCACTCTCTTTTTCCCAGTTGGGGTGACAGGGGACGCTGAAGTCCAGATAAATACGGCAAAGCGCGTCTGCAATAACTGCCCGGTCTCGATGCTCTGTCTCGAGTTCGCCCTGCGCACCAACCAGGAGTACGGGATCTGGGGTGGCAAGGACGAGGAAGAGCGTCGCGTGATCCGCCGCATGCGCCGCCAGAGCCGCAAGCTCGCCGCAGCCTCCTGATCCTCGACGGGCCGGCTGTGGCCCGTCTCTCAGGCGATTATCCGCTCCGGGTGCGTATAGACGTTGAAGTGGTCGGTCCCCACGAAGCCGACCAGGGTCATTCCGCATTCCTCGGCTAACTCGATGGCCAGGCTGCTCGGCGCGCCGACCGCCGCGATAACCGGAATCGAGGCCAGGGCCGCCTTCTGAACGAGTTCGAAGGCGATGCGGCCCGAGAGAACCAGCACCTTGTCCGCGAGCGGCCAGCTTCCGTCCATGAGTGCCTTGCCGAGCAGCTTGTCCACGGCGTTGTGGCGTCCGACGTCCTCCCGGCAGAGCACCACTTCGCCGGCGAGGCTCGCAAGCCCGGCCGCGTGCACCGCCCCGGTCGCCTTGAACAGGCGCTGCCTCTTGCGCAGCCGTTCAGGCATTGCTGTTATCGCCTCGGCGCCGACCAAGGCTTCGGACTCGATGGGAGCGATCCGCCGGCGCAGGTCCGCGATGGTCTGGGATCCGCAGACTCCGCAGGCGCTCGAGATCGCAGTGGCTCTGGACCTCAAGCTCTCTGGCATCTCGCGCAGCGAGACGGTGACTATGTTGTAGCGCTGCTCCTCGGTTTCGCCCAGCGTGCAGTAGCAGACGGTGGAGAAGGCCCGCCGTCCGGTGATGATTCCCTCCGAGGCCAGGAAGCCCACGGCCAGCTCGAAGTCGTTGCCGGGAGTGCGCATGATTGTGGCGTACGGCTCGGGTTCAAGCCCCGGGGCCTCGACCCGTATCTCCAGCGGCTCCTCGGTGATCACCTCGTCCGGCATCGCGGCACCGAGAGCCTTGGAGCGAAATCGGACCACCCGGGCGGTGGCGGTGGCGTGACGGGGTTCGGACTCCACTTTCACGCTCATTTCGGCTCCTTTCCCCTCTGTCCCCTCCATCTTTCCAGTCTCTCCAGGTCTTGGACCGTATCCACGTCGAAGAATGGAGAGAGGAAACCTTCGGAGGCCCATCGGCTGTCGCGCCAGGTTACCTGCCCCCCGTCCAACGCCGCTCGCACCGCGTGCGGGCGATCGCCTCCTCCGAGCTGGGCGGCAAGATCGAGGGCCGCGCGCGACCAGCGCGCACAGAGAGGCTGATAGGAGCCGTCGAAAGGGACCACCGAGGCCGTGCCCGGGAAGCGGGCCAGGAACGAAAGGGTTGCGGAATTGATGTTCCCCAAGTCGCCCGAGACGACCAGCATTGCGCTCGGAAGACGGTCCAGGAGATTAGCCACGCCGCGCCAACCGGCGCCGACGGCCGTGAGCGGATCGCGGCGCTCGGTCCCCTCTATCCTCGTCAGCGGTGTGTATCCCGGCCCGATCTCGAAGGACATGATTCCCGCGTCTTCGAGCGCGTTCACCACGTGTTCGACGAGCGTCCCGCCGGCGAGCTTCGCACGCAGCTTGTCGCCGGGAAAGCGGGAGGAGCGCCCACCGGTCAGCAGCAGCGCGTACAAGGGCTCCACCTCCATCGTCACCTCCCCCAACCTATGCCGCCACGCTCCCTTCCGGTCCATCCGCCCGGCCGACGTGCGCCGAATGACGTAGCGAGGAGCGTCTCCGACATCGGTGGCTGCGGCCCTGAAAGCCGCCTGAGAGTTGCGCCGCCCCAGCTTGGGGTGCCAGACTGCCAAAGAGAGGCGAGCGCTCCTATATTCGTTGTGAAGCCGAGTTGGGAGGGTGCCTTGGCGCGTATTACTGAGTCCTTGCGCAAGAGTCCAGGTTGGATGTTGCTTCCCTTGCGCCTGTTCCTGGGATTCACCTTTACGTTTGCAGGCCTTCAGAAGCTTGCCAACCCCGGCTTCTTCAACGCTTCGAATCCAGCCTCCATCGAGGCACAGATTCGCGCCTACCAGCTGCGTAGCCCCATTCACCTGCTCCTTGGGATTGCGTCTCATGCACCGGTCGTCTTCGGGCTGATCATCGCCCTCGGAGAGCTGGCGGTTGGTGTCGGAGTGCTGCTCGGCGTCTTCACCCGCCTGGCCGCGCTGGGGGGCATCATGATCTCCTTCATGCTCTTCCTCGCGGTCTCCTTCCATTCCCACCCCTATTACATCGGCTCCGACATCGTCTTTGTCTTCGCCTGGACACCCCTGCTCATTTTCGGCGATGGCCAGGTGGCCTCTCTGGAGGCGAATGTGAAGCGGAAGCTAGGCATAATCGCGCCACTCGGCACGACGGTGGGAATCGACTTCGGGACGATCACCAGGGTGTGCGGGCACCACGAAGCGGGCCGATGCCGTGCAAACGGGCGTGCGATATGCCAGGTCGCCTCCTGCCCGGTGCTAAATGGCTTTATCGAGCTTGGCCAGCCGCGCTCCCAGCGGGCTGCGACGCCGGTCTATGACCCCGAAAGACGGCGCTTCTTGGTGAGGGCCGGCACAGTGGGCGTGGCAGGAGGCACCGCGGTGGTTCTGGGCACGCTCAGCGCGGGGATAGGCCGGATCCTCTACCAGGCCCCCAAGGCGCTGTCGGACTCCCTTGCCAGCTCCACTTCCTCCACGCAGGACCCGCCGCCGACCACCTCGCCTGCCACCACCGCGGCTCCAGGGGCATCGGCTCCGCCGACCACCAGTGCGCCCACTACCGGCGGCCCGCCTCCCAAAGGCACCGCCGTCGGTCCGGCCACCGCGGTGCCGGTCGGGCAAGTCGCCTCCTTCACCGATCCGGCTTCTGGTGAGCCCGCCTACGTCCTTCACCCGAGCACCGCCAAGTTCGTGGCTTTTTCGGCTATCTGTCCCCACGCGGGCTGCACTGTGCAGTACGCGGGAAGCGACCGTTTTGTGTGCCCATGCCACGGCTCGGCCTTCAATGCCCTGACGGGCGCGGTGCTGAACGGCCCGGCCGCGACCGGGCTGACCCCCATACCCATAGCGGAAGGTTCGAACGGCCAGCTCTATGTAGACGGCTAGCGGGCGACGATTGGACGCATGGAGGCCAGTTTGGCCTTCACTTCGGCGGATTCGGCCTCAGGCTCGGATTCTGAGACCAGCCCCACCCCGGCCTGGAATTCCGCCTCACCCTCGCCTATGGCCACGGTGCGGATGACCAGGTGCCATTCCCCGTCGCCATCGGCGTCTTCGAAACCGATGGCGCCGGCGTAGTAGTGGCGCGGCTCGTCCTCGATATCCTGTATCGCTTCGATCGCCTTGCGTTGGGGCACTCCTGCGACCGCGGGAGTGGGGTGTATGGCGAGCAGAAGCTCCAAGGATGACACGTCTCGTCCGTCGGCGATGATGCCCTTGATGGGCGTGCCGAGGTGGCAGATGGGCCCGAAGCTGGTGATCGACGGCAGCCCGGCAGCCTCCAGGCGCTGGGCGTAGGGCGCCAAGCGGCTCTCGATATGGGAGACGACCACCTGGTGCTCGTGGTTGTCCTTGCCGCTTCTCAAGAGCTCGGCCTCATGGCCGGCGGCCGCGGTTCCCGCCAGGGGGTGGCTCTCGAAGGAGTTGCCCGACTTGCGCACCAGGAGTTCCGGAGTCGCCCCCAACAGGTGCAGGAACGAGAAGGAAAGTGCACCCGGATACATCGTGGCGAGGCGTGCGAGGGATTCGCAGCGGTCGATGCCTTGAGGAAGGCGGACACGGGCGCGTCGCGACAGCACGAGCTTTTCGAACCGGCCGGAGCGGATCATGGCAATAGCCCGCTCCGCCTTGGCCAGCCAGGCGTCTTCGCTTTCCGTGAAGTGAAGATCTCCGGCCTGCGGCGAGGTTTCATCAATGCCGGAGAGGCGCTCCGCCGTGGCTGCGATGGCGCATCCCTGCTCCAGGAGGGATGCCGCTTCCTCCGCGGTTGCGGCAACCGCGGATACCAGGACGCTCTGGCCGGCAGTTCGCAAGACAACCTTGGGAAGGACGAGAATGCTGGGCAGGGTCGCCGGGTCGAAGGGCACCAAGCCGAACAGGCAGCTGCCGTGGGCACCGGTGCCGCTGGCGGACAGCGCCTTATTGAGGCGGCTGCGGAATCCCGCCGGTTCGGTCGTGAGCTCGGCCGCCGTCGCACCGAGGCCGAGGACCGAGAGGCCTGGGCGCATTATCACCGATAGCCGTCCCAAGGTGGAATTCGAAGCCGCCCTGAGCAATGCGGCGGCGTTCGCCGCGATCGGCAGGTGCCGATGGGCGCCGTGAAGCACTTCCGGGAGGGGTGTTGGCTGAAAATCGGCGTCGATCAAGGCTTGCGTCCCTTCATCGGGCCCGGGTGGCGCTGATCACCTGGGCGGAGTGCAGGAGGAAGTATTTGACCGCAATGCTGCGGAAGCCGGCCTCGCCGAGCATGGCGCGTAACGCCGGCTCGGGAGGCAGGTAGACGGTGGACTGAGGAAGGTACTTGTAGGCATCAGAATCGGAGACCAGAGCGCCAATGCGGGGCACTATGTAGTCGAAGTAGAAGCCATGCCCGGCCTTGATCAGTGGTTGGTCCGGCCTTGCCACCTCCACCAGGGCGATGCGCCCGCCCGGTTTGACCACGCGGGCCATTTCCGCCATGACGGCCGGGAGGGAAGTGAAGTTACGTAAGGCGAAACCGCAGGTCAGTCCGTCAAAGGAGTTATCGGCGAAGGGAAGGCGCGCGGCGTCGGCCTGAACAAGTCCCACTTGGTCGCTGGCGGCGAGCATTCCGTGCGAAAAGTCCGCCCCGATGGCGTGGTACCCCATCGAATGCAGAAGACGGACGAAATCACCGGTCCCGCATGCCACGTCCAACACGAGGCCGTCTGGCTGCATTGCCAGGCTTCGGGCGGCGTAGCGGCGCCAATGAATGTCCATCCCCATCGTCATGAGGCGGTTGGTCAGGTCGTAACGCGGCGAAATCCGGTCGAACATGGCCCGCACGAAGGCTGCCTTGTTTTCCGGCGATGGCAGAGCCGAGCCGCGCGTTCGGTCCAGGTCGCCCGAGCTGCTCACAGTGCCGGCCTCCCGCCCGCCAGGCGCAGCACGGTCTCCATTTCCGCGGCACCGGCAGTCTTCATGAAGCGCTCTTCCGATTTAGCGAGGAGGAGCCGCTCGAAGTGCAGGGACACCAGCTCTGCCACCGCGCCGCTCAAGCGGAGGAAGCTTTCGTATTCCTCGGCGATCTCGCTCTCGTCTCGCGTCTCGGGATCGACGCGTAGGGTGTCATCGAACAGGGTGACCGCGTCCTCGACCGTCTCCCGCATCCGTGCGTGGTGCGCCTTGGCAAGCGCCAGTAGCTCGGCGAAGGGGAGACCCTGTCCCAGGAGCTGCAGGGCCAGTTCGGCCATGCGGATGTCCTTGACACCAAAGACCTGTCGCCCTCCAAGGCTCAGTGGGATCAGCAGCCCTTCAGCAATTAGCGAGCGGATTATCGCCGACGGGAGGCCGATTCTCGACGAAAATTCATCGAAGTCGAGCTGAAGGCTCG
>JAKAOC010000029.1 GCA_021823385.1 Actinomycetes bacterium | reverse complement strand
ACCTGCGCTGCCCAGCAGATACAGCCCCGACGGCAGCGACCATAGAACGCGCCTCCTCAGGCGGTCGTATTCCGCAGGGCTGTCGGCCATCCGCCCAGGAACCCTTCCATAGCCAGCGCTCGCGCTCTCGTCCACCACGCCTCCAAAGTTGTCTTCGCACCGATTTGACACCGACGGGCGCAATCCTATCGACGTCGACGGGCACTGTCCGGTGGCCGGCTCGCGCCTCGCCGATATGATCGGTCCGTGGCCTGCATCTTTTGCCAGATCGCATCCGGGGAGAGCGGAGCCGAGGTCGTTCACCGAGACGCCACCCGGATGGTGATCCTTGACCACGCACCTCTCTTCCCTGGGCACTGCCTGGTCTTCCCCATCAGGCACTACAACGAGCTGGCTGATTGCCCAGGCGAAGTTCTCGGCTCCTTGAGCCAGCTGGGCCAAAAAGTCGCCCTTGCGCAGCGCGAGGTGCTCGGTTGCGACGGGAACTTCATGGCCACCAACGCGGTCGTCTCTCAAAGCGTTCCGCACCTGCATCTCCACGTTGTACCCCGGCGGCGCAAGGACGGACTGCACGGCTTCTTCTGGCCTCGCACCCGCTACGACTCTTCGGAGCAAGCCGCGTCGGTCGCAACCTTGTTGCGCGGCGCGTTGGCCCGCGGCTGATCAGGCCGGCTCCACAACCACCGAGACGTACTCCTTCTTGCCGCGCCTGAGCATGATTCTGCCGCCGGGTAGTACGTCGGAGGTGCCGACCGAACGCTCGGCATCCGTGACGCGTACGTTGTTCACGTATACGCCACCCTGCTCAATCAGCTTTCGAGCCTGCGACCGGGACTGGGCAAGCCCCGACTCGGCCAGCAGCACCACAAGCTCGACTCCCTGACCTAGTGCCGCAGCTCCAACATGATGTGCCGGCGCGCCCGCCAGAGCCATCTCCAGGGCGCGCTCGTCCATCGAGAAAACTTCGGTTGAAAAGAGCGCTTCAGAGGCCTGCCGGGCGAGAGCAAGCCCGTCCTCGCCGTGGAACATGCGCGTGACCTCAGAGGCCAATGCATGCTGGGCCCGGCGCTCCTCGGGATGATCACGAGTGGAGCCTTCGAGCGCCTCGATATCCTCCCGGGAGAGGAAGGTGAAGAACTTCAGGTATTGCCCGACCGAGGCATCCTCGGAACGCAGGAAGAACTGATAGAACTCATAGACCGAGGTTCGTGCGGAGTCCAGGTAGACCGCACCCTTCTCGCTCTTTCCAAACTTGGTGCCATCCGCCTTGAGCAGGAGCGGCGACGTGATCCCGTAGACGGCGGCTCCACGCGACTTGCGCACCAACTCGATTCCGGTCGTGATGTTTCCCCACTGGTCTGAAGCGCCCATCTGCAAGTTGCAACCGAACGCGTCGTAGAGGTGCAGGAAGTCCGCCGCCTGCAGCAACATGTAGCTGAATTCCGTAAATGAGATTCCGCTCTCACGCTCGGTCAGCCGTGTGTGCACCGAGTCCTTATGGATCATCTGGTTGACGGTAATGTGCTTGCCGACGTCGCGCAGGAATCCGAGAAGGCTCTCCTTGCCCAACCAGTCGAAGTTGTTCACGAGTGTCGCGGCCGCCGGTCCGGGGGCGAAGTCGAGCACTCGCGTTAGCTGGGCCGAGACTTTCTCCACGTTATGGACGATCTCATCCACGCTCAACAGGTTGCGCTCCTCGGACTTCCCGGAAGGATCGCCGATCATGCCGGTTGCGCCCCCTGCCAGCACGATGGGCCGGTTCCCGCCCAGCTGAAGGCGGCGCAGGTTGAAGAGCTGGATGAGGTGCCCGGCGTGAAGCGAATCGCCGCTCGGATCGAAGCCTATATAGGCCGTCGCCTCGCCGGCGTCGAGCATGGCAGGGAGACTCTCGTCACTTATCTGGTAGATGAGTCCGCGCCAGGTCAGGTCCTCGGAAACGGAAGGCTTCGGTTTGCTCATTCCCTAGACACTAAATGCCCGAATGCCCAGCACCCGGACTCTCCGGTGCGCCCGCCTCCCCTTCTTGTGCTCCTCCCCGGTGCACGGTTATGGATATGCCAGGTGGGTGGCGAGGGACGAGGAACAGGAGTAGTGTGCTGACAGTGACGTCAGCGACAGCATCTGGAGCCGTCCCATGGACACGAAGCACCTCAACCGCATCCTCGTAGCCAACCGAGGGGAGATAGCGCTAAGGATCATCCGTGCCATTCACCAGCTGGATCGCACGGCCATCGCGGTCTTCGCGGACGATGATGCTGGCTTGCACACCTCGTTGGCCGATCAGGCAGTTGGCCTCGGCGGGACGGGGCCCAGCGCGTATTTGGATGTGGGTTCGATCATCACGGCCGCAATCGCTCGCAGCGCGGACGCCATCCATCCCGGCTACGGCTTCTTAAGCGAGGACGCCGCCCTCGCGCGCGCCTGCGAAGAAACAGGGCTGGCTTTCATCGGGCCGTCCTCACAGGTCCTTGCGACCTTCGGCGACAAGTTGGCCGCTCGCGCCTTGGCGGAAAAGGCGGGTGTAGCAGTCCCACCCGGCACGTCCCGACCTACCACACAGGCAGAAGCGCTCGAGTTCCTCGATTCGCAGGGACCGATGATGATCAAGGCGGTGCTGGGCGGCGGTGGCCGCGGCATGGCGGAGGTCCGCCACGCCGACCAGCTTGCGCAGGCCTTCGCAAGATGTTCATCGGAGGCTCGCGGATCGTTCGGCGATGGAACGCTTTATGTGGAGAAGCTCCTGGACGGATCCAGGCACCTCGAAGTTCAGGTGGTTGCGGATCGTCACGGTGCGGTTGCACACCTCTGGGAACGCGACTGCAGCATCCAGCGCCGCCATCAGAAGGTCATCGAGGTTGCCCCGGGACCTCGTCTCGAACCAGGAATCCGAAGGGCCCTCCTCGCTGCGGCGACCCGCCTGGCAACAATTTCCGGCTATCAGGGTGTCGGCACCTTCGAATTTCTTCTCAACGGCAGCGACTTCTATTTCATCGAGGCGAATCCCCGGTTGCAGGTCGAGCACACGGTTACAGAGGCGATCACCGGCATCGACCTGGTTGCCACACAGATACTGTTGGCCGAAGGCGCCGCCCTCGCCGACTGTGGGCTGGCCGAGCCACCAACCCCCAGGGGCGTGGCAATCGAAGTACGGCTGAACGCGGAGACGCTCGACTCCTCAGGCACCCCCGTTCCTTCCACCGGCATCCTCCGTACGTTTGAGCTGCCCTCCGGGCCGGGTGTCCGTATCGATACTGCCGGCCACCCGGGCATGGCGATCAACCCGCGATATGACTCGCTTCTTGCCAAGGTGATCGTCACGGGTGAGGACTTCAGAAAAGCCGCACTCCGCGCCGAAGCGGCCATCTCCGAGCTGCGGATCGAAGGAGTGGCTACGAACCAGGAGCTCATCAAGGCGATCCTTGCCGACGAGGATTTCCTGGGCGGCGAGTGGAACACCTCCTACATCCAGGATCACCTTGCCGGCCTCTTGCCGCCCACCTCGGGCGCCACACCACATTCGGAGCAGCCCGGGGTGATCCAGGCGCCTCTCTCCGGAACAGTGATCGCCGTTGCCCAGGAGGGAATGGTCCCACTGGCCGGCAGCCTGCTCGTCATCGAAGCGATGAAGATGGAGCACGTCGTCCAAGCCAAGGCTGAAACCAGGGTTGTGCGCCCCCTC
The DNA here is from genome assembly GCA_021823385.1 of Actinomycetes bacterium. The sequence continues at coordinate 7,451 of JAKAOC010000029.1, read as the reverse complement.
GTCAGGCCGGGCGATCTGGTCGAATCGGGCGCCCCCGTCATGCTCGTCGAGACGGCGGTCACCGCTGCTGCTCCTGACGCGGCCGAAGCGACCCACGGCCGACTGCACGGCGGCACAGCCGAAGGCTGGGCTCGCGAAGTCGAGGAGATCGCGCGGCGCGGTGCATTTGCGGAGTCAATGGGCGGCCCCGAAAAGGTCGCGCGTCAGCACCAGACGGGGCGGCTCACGGCACGCGAACGCATTGAGGCCCTGGCCGACCCGGGATCGTTCATCGAGATAGGCAAGCTGGCGGGTTTCGCCACCCGCGACGAGTCGGGCGAGGCCTCCGAGGTGTCTCCCGCCAACTTCATTGCCGGCACTGCTCTCCTGGAAGGACGCAAGGTGGCGCTTGGCGTGGATGACTTCACCCTGCGCGGCGGATCAGGCGACGCCGCAATACACGCGAAACAGGTCTTTCTGGAGCAGTACGCCAATCAGATGCGCCTGCCTGTCGTGCGCCTGCTGGACGGCCAGAGCGGTGGAGGCAGTGTCAAAATGGCCCTGGAGGCCGGCTACACCTACGTCCCGGTCAATCCAGCCTGGGACGCGGTGGTGGACAACCTCTCGGTGGTGCCGGTGGCCTCCGCCTGCCTAGGCCCGACGGCCGGACTTGGAGCCGCGCGCCTGGTCATGTCCCACCTGGCGGTAATGGTCGAAGGCGTGGGACAGCTCTTCGTTGCGGGCCCGCCACTCGTGCAAAACGCCACCGGTGAAACCCTCAGCAAAGAGGCGCTCGGCGGAGCCGAGGTTCACCGCTCCAACGGGAGTGTGGAGCGCATCGTGAGATCGGAGAGCGAAGCGTTCGAGGTGATCCGGCGCTTCCTTTCCTACCTGCCCGCCAGCGCCTTTGAGCCGCCGCCCGTACTTGCCAAGGGAGACCCGGGAGATCGCCGTGACGAATCCCTTCTCTCCGCGGTGCCCCGCAGCAAGCGCCACCCGTATGCCATCTGGCCGATCCTCGAGGCAATCTTCGATGTCGGATCGGTATTCACCTTCGCGGAGTACGGGGGCGGAACCGTCACCCTGCTGGCCCGGCTGGACGGCCACCCCGTCGGAGTCATAGCAGCCGATCCGTTCAAGGGGGCGACGCTCACCGTCGAGGGAGCGATGGCCGTCACCCGCCTGGTGGACCTTTGCGAGACCTTCCACCTACCCATCGTAAGCCTCACCGATCAGGCGGGGATGTCCATTGGCCTTGAGGGGGAGCGCCGCGCCACGATCAGGCACGGCGCTCGCGCCATCGCCTCCGTCTATCAGGCCCGGGTTCCCCAGGCGGAGTTGATCCTGCGCCGCGTATACGGCGTTGGTGGTGCCGGGATCGTCAATCGTCATAGGGCGACACGCTCCTGGGCATGGCCCTCAGGCGATTGGGGATCACTTCCCGGCCAAGGCGGGGTGGAGGCGGCCTTTCGCTCCACCATCGAGGCGGCGGCCGATCCGGAATCCGAGGTTGCGCGCCTCCGCCATGAGCTGACAACCGTCGGCTCGCCATTCCGCACTGCCGAGAAGTTCGGCGTGCACGACATCATCGACCCACGCGAGAGCCGGCCGCTGCTCTGCGACTGGGTCCACGACGCCTACAGACTCATTCCCGACCTCCTCGGCCGCCCTTCCTTCGGCACCAGGCCATGACTCATTCAAAAGGAGAACGCATGCGCAACGATGAACTCTTGGATCTCCTGCTCGCCGACGGCGACCTGGTGGTTAATCGCTTCGACCGCTGGGCCACGGAACGAAGCGGCAAGACGTTCTTCCACTACGGCGAAGACGGACGGACGTTCACTTACGGGGAATTCGGACGCTTGACGGATCACATAGCCGGCAACCTAGCGCTTCACGGTATTGCGAAAGGGGACCGGGTCAGCGTTCTGACCACAAACTCGCTGGCAGCCTCGCTCATGATGTTTGGAATTTGGAAGGCAGGCGCCATCTACTGCCCCGTGAACTTCGCTTTCACCGGACGCCTGCTCGCCTATCAGTTGAATGACACCTCTCCGAAGTTGCTAGTGACCGATTCCCACCTGCTGCCGGCATTGAACGGTGTAGCCGAGGAGTTGGAAGCGCCTCCGATCGTCTCGGTCTACCCGGCGCCAGGCGGGTCCGATGGTCAGCCTCTCCAGACCGGGAAAGCCCATTCGGCCTTCACCACCTTGGACTGGGACGCCCTCATTGCCCAAGCGCACCGCCCCGAGGTGGAGATCCGTTTCGAAGACCCGGCCAATATCGTCTACACCTCGGGCACCACCGGACCCTCAAAAGGAGTGGTGCAGCCCCACCGATGGATGGCGCAGTACACCTTCGGACTGCGCGTGACACTCGATTCCGACGACGTGATCTACAACGACCTTCCCATGTATCACGTAGGCGGAGCGATCGCCAACATTGTTCGTGCGGCCTGGGTCGGCTGTGAAGTGGCGGTTTGGGATCGGTTCAGCCCAAACGAATTCTGGCATCGGATCGCATCCCGCGGGGCGACGGTCGCCATACTGCTAGACGTCATGATCCCCTGGCTCATGCAGAAGGAGCCTTCCCGGGACGACAGGGCCAACACCCTCAACAAGGTCTACATGCAGCCGCTGCCGCTCCACCACGCCGAGGTTGCGCGCAGGTTCGGATTTGACTTCGTAGCCGTCGGATTCGGGCAGACCGAAGCCGGGGCCCCCGTCGGCGCGCTCGTCGAGGAGATGCCAGAGGGTGAGGGGACTCCGCCGGAACTCTATCGCGGGTTCTCGCACGCCGCAGTCAAGGAGGCCGCGCTGAGGAAGGGCCTACCGGTCCTGGAACCGGCGCAAGTGACTCGCAAAGGGCTGATGGGACTGGCGTTGCCTTTTTGCGAGGTGGCCGTCCTGGACGAGTCCGACCTGGAGTGTCCGCCTGAAACAGCCGGTCAGCTCGCAATACGCCCTCGCCTGCCCGGGTTGATAATGGCGCAGTACCTTGGCAAGCCCGAGGCGACCGTGACTGCTTGGCGCAATTTGTGGCTCCACACCGGGGACGTGGCGGTGCGCGGCGCCGACGGACTGCTGTACTTTCTCGACAGGATAGGCGACAGAATCCGGGTCCATGGAGAAAACCTCTCCTCCTTCCAGGTGGAGGACCTGATCAATCAGCTCCCTACCGTGCAATTCTGCGCCGTATTCGCCATACGCTCCAGCCAGGGTGACGAGGACGACGTCGTCGCCTATGTTGTTCCGGCCCCGGGGGAGGACCTGAACGAGGAGGACGTGCACGCTCATGCCAGGATGGTGATGCCCAAGTACATGCGCCCTCGAATAGTGCGCATCGTCGATGATCTGCCGCGAACAGCAACCAACAAGGTCCAAAAATACGTGCTGCGGGCGCAAATCCTCGAGGAGCTGGGAGGAAGGCAGCAGTGAGCGAACCGAGCGCTTGGGCAAGCGCGCGCGCTTCCCGCGAGGGCAAGGAGAACCCCACCGCGTCCGTCCTCCTCGGGCACGCTGCTGAAATCTTTGCCAGAAAGGGGTACGCCGGAACGACCATCGAAGACATCACCCGGCGAGCCGGGCTCTCCCGCGCCGTCTTTTACCTCTATTTCTCCTCCAAACAGGACGTCTTCTCCTCGGTCGCCGCTCAAGTGCTGCACGAGTTCCTCGCAGCTCACGACCTGCCGGAGTCCGTGAACGCCGACCCTGTGCTGCTGGGCCGCGAGGCAAGCCGCGCCTTTCTGGGGGCGTACACGCGCCACCTCGACCTTTTGACTGTTATCGAGCATCAAGCTCTCGCCGACCCGGCCATTGAAGCGATATGGCGCGAGATCCAGGAGCGGCCGCGCCGACGCATGGTGCGCTATGTAAGGCGGCTCATGGCCGAGGGCGATGCCGACCCGGCGGCCGAACCCGACCTCATTGCCGAGGCGGTGCTGGGCATGTTCGAGCGCTTTGCCCGACACAGGATAACGGACCCCGACCGCTTGAATGAAACAGCGGAAACCCTTAACGCCATGTACCTTCGGCTGCTTGGCATCGAGCGCAAGGTGCGGGGATAATGCCTGCCACGGTGAGGCGGGAGCAAATCAACCCAGGGACGGCCATTCCATAGCCTGGCGAATTCCCCCAGCGAGATGCGCCACCAACCGCTCGTGCGCCTCGCGGTTGGCTTCGCGGTCGCTCTGCACCACCAGGACCACGCTTTTACGATCCGAGCGGACCGCCGCAATGGCACTGCCCACCTCCTGGGCAACCTTGGCAGTCGAGGCGTGCATGCCGTAGGCACCTGCGACGGCAACTAGGTCAAGCCCGTGCGGAGTGCCAAAGAGCTCCTCGAAGGTGCTGGCGGAGGTCAGCCGGCGTTGGGAGAGAAGCGAAAATATCCCGCCTCCACCGTTATCGATCACTACCACCAGTACCGGGAGGGAAAGCCGTGCCAACTCCCTGAGGAACGAGGCGTCGTATACATAGGCCAGGTCACCCAGTACGAGCACCGAGATCCCCGCCGGGCGCATCTCCGAGTGTGCGAGTGCCGCGCCCGCAAAAGTAGCGATGGTGCCATCGATTCCATTGGCACCACGATTTTCGATGACAGTCGGATAGTCATCCGAAGTGCCGGCATAGAACTCAAGGTCACGCATTGGCATGGACGCCGCCGAAAAGAGCAGGTCTCCCTCGCCGAGTTCTTGAACCAACCGCCTGGAGACCTCGATCTCAACACCGAGCTCGCCCGTCTCCGCCATCTTGGATATTGCCTCTTCGCAGGCATCTTCCATGGACATAAAAGCCCGGACGTAATCCGGCTCGACGGCAAGCTCGGTCTCCAGCTCCAGCTCGGTCAATGCGGCAACCAGTCGCTCGGGCGGACCAACCAGGAAACCGCGGGCCAGGCCCTCCGGATCCTTGCCTTCGTCGCCCGCTCGCCAAAGGACACTTGCTCCTTTGGGTCCAGTCCACCGGGCGAGCAACTCTGAAAGCGCACGTGAGGCCTGCGGCCTGCCGAGGTAGAGCACCAGCTCTGGGGCCAGGCGCTCCTCGAGTTCGGAAAGGCGGGCCATGGCGTCCTGGTGGGTGATAGCCAGGCGGCTCCTCCTCGCCAGGCCCGAGCGTGGATCAACCAGCGTGGGCCAGGCGAGCAGCTCTGACAAGGCGAAGACCGCCTCGTCACGCTCGAGCTCCCCCACTATCAGCAGGCCGCGGTGCACCTCCAGCAAAGAACGGGCCAACTGCTTCGCGGCTCGTGGATCGGCGAGGTCCACTGCCGCGTACCAAGGGGCGCCTCCGTCACGTCCGGGCATGGGTTCCGGCAGCTCGGTTCCACTGCGCATCAGCGGCTCTCGGAATGAGACGTTCAGCTGGACCGGGCCGCGGTTTCCGGCAAGGCCGGCCGAGATGAGTGTGGCATGGGAGACCACCGCGCGCAGGCGCTTCCAGGCCCCCGGGGCACCCGCATCTATCAGCCTGCGCAGAAGCAGGTAGCCACCGTAGAGGACGCTCTGGTCGATGGTTTGCGCAGCTCCGCTTTCGTACAGCTCCAGCGGCCGGTCTGCGCTGAGGACCACCAAGGGCACGCACGAAAGCGAGGCCTCGGTTATCGCCGGGGTCAGCTCGGTGGTGGCCGTGCCAGAAGTGGTGAGAACGGCCACCGGCCGGCCCGAAGCCTTCGCGGCCCCGAGCGCGAAGAAACCTGCGGCACGCTCGTCCAGGATCACACGGCTATCGATTCCGGGGTGCGCCGCGATGGCCAATGCAAGCGGCGTAGAGCGGGAGCCGGGCGAGATGGTCGCCACCCGCACTCCCGAACGATGGAGTTCGTCGACGATTGTTGCCGCCACCACCTGATTGCCGAGCGGCTCGTCAAATTCGACCTGCATGCCCTACCCTCGATTCCGCACGGCTAACGTCATTGGCCGTGGCCACAAGCGCGGCGTCGGCCCCATTGGCGACAAAGACAATCTACCCAACCGGCGGGGACACGCAGAGGTCCGCCCTTCGCGCACCAGTTGTGCTCCTGCACGGCTTCACGCAGAACCACTCGGTGCTTGAGCCCTTTGCGCGGCTCCTGGCCGAGCTGACCATGCGAAAGATCGAGCTGGTAGACCTGCCCGGACATGGGGATTCCTCCGGGGTTGTCCTCGGCCTTGAGTCGACTGCGGATCTAATCGCCGAATCGGCTCCGGGTGCGGTCCTTGTCGGTTACTCCCTCGGAGGGCGGATCGGGCTGACTCTCGCGCACCGTCATCCTCGGGCCTTGGCGGCGCTGGTGGTCCTGGGTGCCAACCCGGGCCTCGCCGACCCGGGCGAGCGCGAGGCTCGCCTGGCTGCCGACCAGCAGCTCGCGGGCCGCTTGCAGGGCGTGGAGGGCAAGGATGAGCTCCGCGCTTTCCTGACGGCCTGGCTTGGTAACTCCCTTTTCGGCGGAATTCCGGCGGAGGCTGCCGGCCTCGAGGCCCGGCTCTCGAATCAGCCCGGCCCAATGTCGGAGATGCTGGTGGCCACCTCACTCGGCGTCCAGGAGGACCTATGGGGAGCGGCCCGGGAGATGGAGATTCCCGTGCTCTACTTGCACGGCGAAAGGGACGAGAAGTTTTCCTCGCTTGCCAAGCGCTATTGCGGCGGTTCCGAAGGACGGGTGAGCAGAGGTGCGGTGCCGGGTGCCGCGCACTACGTGATCGGTGAAGCTCCTTACGCCACCGCCGTGCTGATCGCCGGCTTCCTCGAGGATGCCGGCGTCCCTTAGAGCAGGACTCCGAGTGAGAGAAGGGCCCCGAAGGCGATCTGAAGGGCCCCGGTCATCGCCAGCGCCCTGATCAGTTCGCGCCCGGTCGCCCCCGCCAGCACCAGCCTGAGTGGCCGCACTGCAAGTGGGACGGCCAGCAGCCCCAACCAGGCAAAGGGGCGATAGGCAGTCAAGGCCAGCGCCAGGAGCAGCGCCAGCGCGACTATGCCTACGTAGAAGTGCCTTGTGCCCCGGTCGCCCATCCGCACGGCGAGCGTCATCTTGCCGCTGGCTGCATCGGTGGGGATGTCACGCAAATTGTTGATGACCAGAAGTGCGACCGCAAGCAGGCCCACTGGCACCGAGAGCAGGAGCGAATAGGCGTTCACCGCACCACTCTGCACGTAGTAGGTTCCCACAACGGCCACCACGCCGAAGAAGACGAAGACAAAGACCTCGCCCAGGCCCATGTATCCATAGGGCCGCTTGCCCCCGGTGTAGAACCATCCGGCCGCGAGGGCGAGAGCGCCCACCAGGAGAAGCAGCCAACTGGTCAAGAATGCGAGCGCCAGGCCCGCCACTCCCGCGACCCCGAAACAGGCCAGCGCGGCGGCCAGCACCGCCTTCGGCGAAGCGGCGCCGCTTGCGACCAGGCGCATGGGACCGACCCGTTTGTCGTCGGTTCCGCGCCGGCCGTCGGAGTAGTCGTTGGCGTAGTTGGTTGCGACCTGGATGGCCAGTTGGCT
>JAKAOC010000028.1 GCA_021823385.1 Actinomycetes bacterium | reverse complement strand
GGCTGTCCTTCCGCCGAAGCGGCGGGCGCCGGCTTCGATCATCTCCACGGTAAGCATCCCGGCCTCCTGTCAGACCCGTGGTTTGCGGACCACGGCCCCAAAGCTACCAGTGGCCTGGCGTAGCGGCCGGTGCGCCCCGAAAAACAGCGCTGCCTCCCTTCGGCGGGGTCCCCGGCGGCCAAGCGGGATAGGGTTGAATCGATTGCCGGATCCCCGGAGGAGCATGATTTGAAGTCCTTTGTCCACCTGCACAATCACACCGAATACTCGATGCTCGACGGGGCGGCGAGGATCGGGGACGCGCTGGACAAGGCGGTCAAGGACGGCCAGCCGGCCATGGCCATCACCGATCACGGGAACATGTACGGAGTCCTCGACTTCTACAAAGAGGCCAACAAGCGCGGCGTCAATCCCATCATCGGCATCGAGGCCTATATGGCGGGCGGCAGCCGCTTCGAACGCCCGGCCCGGCGGGGCCGAGTCGACGAATCGGTGGACGGCGAGGGCGGAGCCGAGAAGCTTTACTACCACATCATCCTTCTTGCGGAGAACAACACCGGCTACAAGAACCTCATCAAGCTGGCCTCGCTGGCGTACCTCGAGGGCTACTACTACAAGCCGCGCCTCGACTACGAGTTGCTCGAGGCACACCACGAGGGGATCATTGCCACCACGGGTTGCCTGGGCGGCCTGGTGCTCCAGTCCCTCATCAGGGACGACAAGAAAGGCGCGTGGGAGCACGCGTCGCACTTGAAGGACATATTCGGCCCCGAAAACCTCTTCGTGGAGTTGCAGGACCACGGCCTGGCCCTGCAGAAGAAGACCAACCCGCTCCTGGTGGAGCTGGCGAGAGACCTGTCGCTGGGGCTGCTGGCCACCAATGACGCTCATTACACGCACAAAGAGGACCACAAGGCCCACGATGCGCTCCTGTGCGTTCAGACCGGCGCCACCATGACCGACGAGAAGCGATTCCGCTTCGAAGGCGAGGAGCACTACATCAAAAGCGCCGAGGAGATGCGCGCGCTCTTCGCCGAGGTGCCCGAGGCCTGCGACAACACACTGGCCATCGGCGAGCGCTGCCAGGTGGAGATCGAGTTCGGCAAGCCGAAGCTGCCCGAATTCCCGGTGCCCGAGCGTTTCCGGCTGGCCACCTACGAGGAATCCTCGGCGGCCTATCTTCGCCATCTCGCCTATGAGGGAGCGAGGCGCCGCTACGGCGAGGAGCTCTCGCCGGAGGTGGTCGAGCGCATCGATTACGAGCTCTCGGTCATCGCCGACATGGGATTCAGCGCCTACTTCCTGGTGGTCTGGGATCTGATCCGCTTCGCCAAGGAAAAGGGGATCCGGGTGGGGCCCGGCCGAGGCTCGGCTGCGGGATGCTGCGTGGCCTACTGCCTCAACATCGTGGACCTGGACCCGATCCGCTACGACCTGCTCTTCGAGAGATTCCTGAACCCCGGGCGCAAGCAGATGCCGGACATCGACATGGACTTCGACGAGCGCTACCGCGGCGACATGATCCGTTATGCGGCGGAACGCTACGGCTATGACCACGTGGCCCAGATAATCACCTTCTCCACCATCAAGGCCCGCGCGGCGGTCCGTGACGCCTCCCGGGTCCTCGGGCTCCCCTACGCGCTGGGGGACCGGATCGCCAAGGCCATGCCGCCGCTGGTCATGGGGAGGGACACTCCTCTGCACGCCTGCTTCGAGTTGACACCGGGCTATGAGGACGGTTACAAGGTCGCCGCCGAGCTGCGCGAGATGGTATCCGCCGACCCGGACGCCAAGGCGGCCGTCGAGGTGGCCCTGGGCTTGGAGAACCTGCGCCGTCAGGACGGCATCCATGCGGCTGCGGTGGTCATCACCCATGAGCCGCTCACCGAGTACCTGCCTATCCAGCGCAAACCGGACGCCGGCGCCTCCGCCGAGTCGGCTCCCATAGTCACCCAGTACGAGATGCACGGGGTCGAGGAACTCGGCCTGCTCAAGATGGATTTCCTGGGGCTTCGCACCCTTTCGGTCATCGAGAGGGCCCTGGATCTGATCGAGGAGACCACCGGCGTCCGCCCGGACATCGACAACGTCGACCTCACCGACGACAAGACGCTTGCCATGCTTCGCGAAGCGGACTCGATCGGGGTCTTCCAGCTGGAAGGCAAGCCGATGCGCGCCCTGATGAAGTCGCTCGCCCCGACCGGCTTCGAGGACGTGGCGGCGCTGGTTGCTCTCTACCGGCCGGGCCCCATGGCCGCGAACATGCACAACGACTACGCCGATCGCAAGAACGGCAGAAAGCCGATCGAATACCTCCACGAGGATCTGCGAGACATCCTTTCGGACACCTACGGGCTGATGATCTATCAGGAGTCGGTGATGAGGGTGGCCCAGAAGTTCGCCGGCTACTCGCTGGCCGAGGCCGACAATCTACGCAAGGCCTGCGGCAAGAAGATCCGCGAGCTCATCAAGGTCGAGCGCGAGAAATTCGTGGCGGGCTGCGTCGAAGAGGGATACGGCGAACACGTCGGCACGGCCCTCTTCGACATCATCGAGCCTTTCGCCGATTACGCCTTCAACAAGTCGCACTCCTACGGATACGGCCTTGTCGCCTTCCAGACCGCATACCTGAAGGCGAACTATCCGGCCCACTACCTGGCCGCCATTCTCACCTCGGTCAAGGACGACAAGGACAAGACCGGCCTCTACCTGGCCGACGCAAAGGAGCACGGGATCGACATCCTGGTTCCGGACGTGAATGAGTCGCGAGCCGACTTCTTCCCCATTATCTCCGAAGCGGGCTCGGCCATCCGCTTTGGCCTCTCCGGGGTGCGCAACGTCGGCGAAGGCGTGGTCGGGCTGATCATCGCCGAGCGCGAGACCAATGGACCCTACAAGGATTTCGCCGACTTTCTCGCCCGTGCGGATGTCTCGGTCCTGAACCGGCGGGTGATGGAGTCGCTTATCCGCGCGGGAGCCTTGGATTCGTTCGGCCACACGCGCCGGGGCATGCTCGAGATCCTTGACCCCACGCTGGAGCGCGTCATGCGCAAACGCAAAGAGGACAAGGACGGCATCATGAGCCTCTTCGACTCGGGGGTGGAGGAGGACGCCGGCGGGCTCGGCTTCGAGATAGCGGTCCCCGAACTCCCCGACGACCGAGCCACGCTTCTCTCGTTCGAAAAGGAGATGCTCGGACTCTACGTCTCGGATCACCCGGTGGCCGGGTATATCCGCGTGCTTTCGCGCCGGGCCGATTCCAAGCTCGGCGATCTCGGCGAAGTGGTGGGTTCCTCGTCGGAGGTGATGGTGCTCGGCGGCGTGGTCACGGCGCTTTCCCGTAGATACACCAAGCGCGGGGAGCTGATGGCAAGCTTCGTCCTGGAAGATCTTTCCGGATCGATCGACGTCTTCGTATTTCCCAAGACCATGACCGACTTTGGCGCTGTGCTCGCCGACGACAAGGTGGTGCTTGTCAAAGGTCGGGTGAATCAGCGGGAAGACGAACGCACCTTCGTCGCCATGTCCATCGAGGAGGTCGAGCCGGCTGCGGACGATGACGCTCTCGAGATACGCCTCGAGCCCGGCCAGGCCACCCGCGCACTGCTTGCCCGGATCCGCTCCGTCCTCTCCAACCACCCGGGCGGCACCGGGGTGCTTCTGCGGGTGGGTGAGACCGCGTTCGACCTGTCCGCGGAGTTGAAAGTCGCGGTGGATTCCGGCTCCCTGATTGGGGAATTGCGGGAGTTTCTCAGGCCCGAGTCGCTGGTTCTCTAATTCGGTTATCGCTCTCCTTCGGCACCTCTGAGCTGGGAACAAATACGTCGCTGACGCGAGCCGGCGTCACGCCCCGCTTTTCGTCGGCCCTCGCAAGCTGGCCTTTCGGCTAGGCTGGACTATGCGAAATCGAGATTATGGGACCTGCTGAGGAGCTAGCTGCCTTATGTCCATCGAGATCAATACCCGCGACTGCGCTGTTCTCTCCGACTCTGAGCTGTCCGTCATGGCCGACCTCTCGGAGGCTGCCGGCTCGAGCTTTGACATCGGCTGCCTTTCCAAGGCGCGTGAGGAGTGGGTACTGGTTACCGACGTTCTCAAGGACGGAAAGCTGAGCGGATTCTCCTTCTACACCTTGGAGCGCATCGGTGGCACCCCGGCCATCGTGGTGGGCATAATGCTCGCCGAGGCGGGGGAGCACTCACGTGAGACCATGTTGGCGATTCGCGAGGGGCAGTTCCGCAAGGCGCTGCTGGCGTTTCCGGACGAGGACGTTCTCGTCGGCACCAGGCTCACCGACGCCGGTGGCTTCGAGATTTTCGAGGGGCTAGTGGACATCGTGCCTCAGCCCGGCCACAAGCCCAGCGGCGAAGAGCGGGCGTGGGCGCGTCGCCTGGCGCGGCGATACGGCGGGGAGCATCGCATCGACGATCGCACTTTTGTGCTGACCGGAACCGGGGAGTCGATCGGCTATACCGCCTACACGCCACTGGCCGCATCGCCGCAGTTTTCCGGCTTCGGCGAGTTCTTCGGCGATTTGGATGCCGAGCGCAGGGACTCTCTGATCGCCTTGGGCTGGATCATGGCCGAGGAGCTGGCCAAGTACGCCGGCTTCGACGACTGACCGCCTACGCGGTCTGACTTCGTACTGCTTGTCCCTTAGGGCGCGCAGCGTGGATCCGATGGCGTGGCCATGCGAATCGTGGCCTCCGGCGCCACCAGCACCTGGTTCTTTTTCAGGCCGGTGACCTCGTAGACGAATATGTTGGTGCCTTCTGTCACGAGCCGGGCCTCGGGCAGGCGCGCCAGGTTCTTCACGAAGGGCATGACCTCGGACACCATTGAGTACTTCGGGCCGTAGCCTGCCGACACGATGATTTCCAGCGTGGATGAACAGACAGGTATCGCTTGCGCGGTGGCCAGCCAGGGGATCACGTCTTTCCTGTCCGCAAAGCGGCCGATTATGGGCATCGTGGCGAAGACCTGCGTCGATGGAGCCAAGTGCACGCCGTCGAGCACGGTGGCCGCTCTGGGCGGAATGATCAGCCAGGTGGGAGGGATGCCGGCGTCGTAGAGGAGCGCGCCGGCCCCGATAGCCAGCGAGAGGGCTGCCGCCGCTGCCGGAACCGCCGCCGGCGCCAGGCGTGGGGCCCTCTTCGCAATCGCCGAGACGAGCCATGCGGTAACGATCGGGAAGCCTGCGAGTAGCAGGATGGTCTCCGGATAGTTCTGAAATCCCGCCTGCAGGGTGATGAAAGAAGGCGAGGACTGCAGAGCGTTGGCTCCGATCGCCGCCACGGAGGCGCCCAGGGCCGGCAGGAATAGCGTCCCCAACAGGCCCGAGTATATGAATATCCTCGCGATCCACCCTCCCCGGCCCATGAAGGTGGCCAACGGCGTCGCCGGGTGGGTGATCATGCCGGTGAATATCCCTATGAGGGACTGGTTGGAGGAGTGGGCAAGGTAGCCATAAGAGGGGGCCAGTGGCGTGCTCTGATGGGCATTGAGCGCCATCGCCAGGCCCAGCCAGGCGATCCCGAGGACCATGACCACGGCACCGCTTCGCCGGATCCGCCGGAGCGCAAACATTCCGACGCCGAGGCCGGTGACCAGAAGTGCCGCTTCGGTGCCGCTCAGAAGGGCGATCGCAAGGCCGGCCCAGGGTAGGACCTTGCGCTTCTCCCAGAAACCGGTCAAACCCAGCAACAGTCCGACGGCCGCAAGTGGCTGCAGGTGGACGTCGAAGGAGGCCGCCTGCCAGGCATATGGGTTGGCGACCGCGAGCAGAGCCACCGATCCGACCACCAGCAGCTTCGCTGCAGGGTGGGCGAAGGAGCGTTCGGCCACGCGAATGGAAAAGCCGATGACCAGGAAGCTTGCCGAGGCGATGGCCAGATCCTGGACCACCAGCAGCGACAGTGACGACGGAAAGACAACCCTGACCAGGGCGAGTGGCCAGGCAAGCAGGTTGAACTGGTCGCTCCAGAAAGGGTGCGGGTAGAGGGTGTTGTAGGGATTCAGGTGGCCGGAGGCGATCAGGGAGGTCGCCTGGTTGAGGATGGCGAAGTCGATGCCGAGATCGAAGTGCGTGAAGAGGTTGATCGAATAGATGACCATCGCCGCCAATTGGGCCAGGGCGGCAAGCAGCGCGATCAAGCGCAACCAACGCTGCATTCCGGCGGCCCCTCCCTATGCTGCGGCGTCCGAAGCCCCGCCTCCGGGCGCGTCAGGTCTGACGTGGGCATTCGGCTGGACAGATGCTAGCGCGCGGGTGGGGTGCCCAGCGCCGTGAGCCGGAGTCTGGAATTCGCTGTGCTGCCGCAGCTAATTCAATGCATTATGTCGCGAATGTAAAGTATTCTGTTCACCGTGAGCGGCTTGAAAGTGGGCATGGCGGAGCTTCGCAAGAGGCTGGGGCTCAGCCAGGAGGAGCTCTGCGGGCGGCTCGGCATCTCGCGCCCCGCGCTTTCAGCCATCGAACGGGGCAGGGAGCAGCCGCGCGTCGGCCTGGCGATTCGCTTGGCCGCCGAGCTCGGCGTGGCCGTCGAGGATCTCTTCGGTGCCGGGGCGGTGACATCGGACTCGCGACGAACCGGCGAACCCACTCTTGGGGTCTACGGCGAGATCGGCAACCATACCGTCGTGAGGGAGCTGCCCAATGGCTACATAGGGGGTTCCTGGCTCGCGCCCAATGTCTCGGTGGGGCCGCGCGGATCGCTGGCGCGAATGGGCGATCCCGGGGTACTGGTCGATGGATGCGATCCAATTCTCGGCTTTCTCGTCTCTCACCTGAGCAGCCGGCTGGGGAGGAGCTTCTACTGGTGGTCGCTTCCCAACCGCGCTTCACTGACGAATCTCGCCGAGGGCCGGTCGCACCTGGCCCTTGTCCACCTTCCCGAAGGCGAAATCCCGGAGCTGCCCAATGAATGGCCGACGCCGGTCCCCCTGGCTGCCTGGGAGCTGTGCATCGCCTCCAAGCCGGGTAATCCCGCCTCGCCAAGGTCCATACCGGAACTCTTTGTTCCCGGGGTGCGCTTTGCCGCGCGGATCGAGGGTTCCGGGGTGCGGCGGCTCTCGGACGTGTGGGCCGCCCAGCAGGGCGTCGACCTCGGGCCAGGCGGATTCGCCTCCCATCTGGAGGCGGCTTCGGCCGTTCGCTTCGGAGACTTCGACGCGACTTTGACCATGCGTGGCACAGCGGTGGCGCTCGGTCTCGAATGCCTGCCGGTGGCACTGCAGCGCTCCTGGCTCGCCTACACCAGCGAATCCGAGGCGGATTCCAGGGTCGCCGACGCTCTGGACGAGATCCAATCGCGGCGGATGCGGCGCCTTCTCCAGCTGATGCCAAACTACCTCGGCGCCGCCTGAATCATGGACGCAGAAATCGCGCGAGATCGAGAAAGAGGAGTGAAGATGCGACGACGCTTGGGCGCCGGTGTTCTCGGCCTTTTCGGCCTGCTGGCCGCGGCCTGCGGCTCCGCCGGCTCGGCAACCGCGGGCCAGGCCGCCCCGACGACGGCAGCCCGGCTGGGGGGATCCGTGAAGGTCGCCTACGCCGGCTCGCTGGTGGGAATGATGGTCAACAAGATTGCGCCCGCCCTGAAGAGCCAAGACGGTATCACCCTCGACGGGCTGCCGGGTGGCTCGACCGGCCTCGTCAATCAGATCAAGAGCGGAACCAGCCCCTTCGACGTCTTCATCTCCGCTGCGCCGTCGGCCAATGCCGGGCTCATGGGAGCCGCGAACGGGAACTGGGAGAGCTGGTACGCGGCGTTGGGAAGCGCACCTCTGGTGATCGGCTACAACCCCTCTTCGAAGTTTGCCCACGCTTTGCGCACGCAGCCCTGGTACAAGGTGATGCAGGAGCCCGGCTTCAAGCTTGGCCGCACCGATCCGGCGCTAGACCCCAAGGGCGTTCTCGTCGAGAAGTTGCTCTCCGAGGCGGCGGCAGCCGCTCATGATCCCGGCCTGGTCGGCGCGGTGCTCGGTCCCACCGAGAACCCCGCGCAGGTCTTCCCGGAGGAGAGCCTGGTAGCCAGGTTGCAGACCGGGCAGCTGGATGCCGGCTTCTTCTATTCGAACGAGGCCAAGCAAGCGGGGATACCCACCATCTCCACCGGCTATCCCTTGGGGGCGTCGTTCACGATCTCAATCCTCGCCAAGGCGCCCGACCTTGCCCAAGCGGTGGCGTTCGTGAACTTCCTTTATTCCCCGGCCGGCAGGAGCCTGCTCGAGGCCGGAGGCGTGTCCCCCCATGCGCCGACGGTGACGGGAACCGCCGAGGCTTTACCCAAGGGGCTGAAGCTCTGACAGCCGGCGGATACGGAACCGAGAGCTCCGGTCCCAGATTCCGTCGGACTCGGCTTTCGTGGTAGGGCGCCCGGCGGGCGAGGGCCCGTTTCGCTCGCGGGCTTCCGCCCTGGTGATGACCATGGTGGCCATTGGCAGCGCCTTCATGGTGGGGCCACTCGTGGCGCTGTTCGTCTACTTCGGCGCACACCCGGCCGGGCCGCCAACCACCTCGGACCTCTGGCAGGCGATTCTCAACTCGATCGCGGCGTCGGTCATCGCCCTTGTCCTGGTGGTGCTGGTGGGCGTGCCGACGGGTTACTGGCTTCATCGCCACTCCTCGCGCCGGGCGCATCTGCTGGCAACGCTGCTGCGCCTGCCGCTGGGCGTTCCACCCATGGTGGCCGGCGTGATGCTCCTGGTGGCCTTCGGCCCGGAGTCACCTGTCGGGCGGATCCTCGGCGGACGGCTGGTCAATACCTTGTCCGCCATCGTGCTCGCCCAGTGCTTCGCCTCGCTTCCATACATCGTCGAGGGATCGCGTGGCGCTTTCGGCGGAGTGGATGTCCGGGCCGGGATCGTTGCCAGGAGCCTGGGCATGGGCTCGCTGGCCGAGATGACCCAGGTGGCGATTCCTCTGGGCTGGAGCTCCATCCGCTCCTCCATCATCCTGGGCTACCTGCGCGCCTTTGGGGAGTTTGGCGCAGTCCTCCTGGTGGCATACAGCCCCTACTCGCTGCCGGTCTACACCTATGTTGTCTTCGAAGGCTCCGGTCTCGGTGCCACCGCGGCGCCCGTGCTGGCCACGTTGGCCCTGTCCGGGCTGGTGGCGTTGGGGCTGTCGCGCCTTTCATGGCCATCGTCCCCGCTTCTCTCGACGTTGGATGGGGCAGGGCGAAAGCGGGCCGGCTCCCGGGCCGGGAACTCGGACCAGCCGGAGACCGCCTCGAGGATCCGAGTGGAGGGGATTGTCGGCCAGTTCGCCTTGCAGGTGGAATTCACGGCCTACAAGGGCTGTACCGTGCTGCTGGGGCCGTCCGGGTCGGGCAAGACGCTCACTCTCAACGCGTTGTGCGGCAGCGTCGCCGAGGGTCTGGCCGTCCGTGTGAGCGGTGAAGTGGGAGCCATCCGGGGGGAGGCGATAGGTTACGTCCCACAGCGCTTCGGACTCTTCCCCCATTTGACCCTGGCTCAGAACATGCGCCTGGCCTCTGCGTACGGAGTCGAGGGGCGCCCTCCGGTTGAGTTGCTCGAGCAGATGAACCTGGCCGAGTTCGGCGGGCGAATGCCCGGATCACTTTCGGGCGGTCAATACCAGCGCGGCGCGCTGGCACGCGCCATGGCCGCGAACTCCTACTTGGTGGTGTTGGACGAGCCGCTCTCGGCGCTCGATGCCCAAATGCGGGCGGAGCACCTGCGTTTCATCGACACTCACGTCAAGCAGGCAGTGGACTACCTGTTCGTGGTGACCCATGACGTGATGGAGGCCGCCTATCTGGCCGATCGCCTGGTCGTCATGGAGGGCGGCCGAGTCCTCCAGGAAGGTGAGGCGGGCGAGGTCCTGGCGGGACCGTCGTCGCCGGAGGTGGCCAGGATCATCGGCGCTGACAACCTCGTCCGCCTTCCGGACCATCGCGATATCGAGCCCGAGCTGCGCGGGCGTACGGCCTGCTTCTTCTCGGCGGACGTCGCGGTCGACCCGGCGGGGAACCCCGGCGCCCTTCCCGGACGGCGCCTGATAGGGAGGGCGGAGGTCAGCTCTGCGCGCAAGCTGCCCTGGATGAGCGAGGTGCGCTTGAATCTCGCCGGAGCCGAGGTTGTCGCCAGGCTATGGCCGGAGTCGGACGGCCTTCCTGAGCCGGGCACACCGGTCGAGCTCCGCGTCAGGACGGAGCGCCTCTATCTCTATTGAGCGGGCGCTCAGGAGACCAGGGCGTCCCTGGTTCCCTGGATGTGGTCGGCGATCTTACGCAGCAGCTTTTCCAGGTTCTCCTCGCGGAAAAGCTGAGCGAGCTCCTGGTGCTCGGCCATTATGTGCTCCGCTCGGGCGGGGCTCAGATAGAGGGCTAGCTTGCCCATGCGCACCTGGCGGTCACGAAGCGAGTCGTACAGTTCGGAGAGGATCTCGTTGCCCGCGGCTGCCATGATGTGGTTGTGGATCTCGCGATCGAGCTCCGCGAAGGCGGCGGTCTTCCCGGCCTCCACGGCGCCGCGCTGCTTGGCGATGATGGTATCGATCTGGTCGGCCACGCGCGGCCCCTGGCCGTTGCGTATCGCCTTCTCGATCGCGAATCGTTCCAGCACCATGCGGGTTTCGAAGACCATGTCTATCTCATGGTTCGAGACCGGCACCACCATGGCGCCCTTCTTGGGGTACAGCTTGAGCAGCCCTTCGGATTGCAGGCGAAGGAAAGCCTCCCGCACTGGAGTCCGCGAAATGTGCAGCGAGTCGGCTATCTCCCCCTCGGAGATGAGCGATCCACCTTCGTAGGCGCCTCGCAGGATGCGGTGCTTTGTGACCTCGTAAGCGCGCTCCGAGGCTGCGGGCGTGCTGCGCCTCCGCGTGCGCAGTCGCGGGGCCCGTGGACCGCGTGTGGCGCCTTCCTCGGCACCGGGCTCTGAGCCGCTTACTGTTTCCATCCCCTGGCCTCGCCTCCACCTGGAGCCGTGCGCCCGGCACCCTGCCCGGCGCTTGAGGAGGGCCCGTGGCCCTCCTCTGGAGTGCATCATGAAATTGTCTTGGGATTCATGATGCATCCAAACCTGTAACTGTATCGTAACGTTGATAGGCCTGCAAAAGCAGGTCGCACGGTATGAATTGAGTTCGGATTTCAGCCGCGGGCCATCGAGTAGAACTCCGCATTTGGGGTCATGCCGGTAAATCCCGCCATGCGGTTGGAAAGTGCGAAGAAGGCGGCGATGGCGCCGACGTCCCAGATGTCGTCGTCACTCAAGC
>JAKAOC010000027.1 GCA_021823385.1 Actinomycetes bacterium | reverse complement strand
GGTTATACCAGCTGAAGAATCGGCCACAGTGGGCATGGGCGTCCTCGAAGGATCCGAAGGTCTTGGGGAAGTCCGGCCTGTACTTGAGGGTGCGGAAGTGGCTCTCGATATAAGGGTTGTCGTTGCTTTAACCGGCTAATCGGGCCACAGCCTCCGGCGCGAGGGGCGCCGCCGCTTCTCAATTGGCCTTCCGGCGACCTCGGCGGGCCCCTGTGCGTCTCAGCCGGGAACCGCTATGGGGCCAGGGCCCGCTTGTGCCGCCATTGGGAGCGGAAGCGAGGTAAGACCCGACGGCGCGGCGGGACCGACGAGCCCGATTGCCGCGCTCACGGAGGAGGTGCCCATGCTGACCACCAGGCGCCCGGCGGCGGACTTTAAGTCCACTGCCCAGGTGGCCGGTAGTTTCACCAGTTCCTTGGGAGTGGAGCCCGGAGGCTGAATGCTGTAGATGGCCGGCGCCTGCAAGGGGCCGGGGTAGGCGAGCAGGTAGAGGGAGCCGCCGGAGCCGGTGAGGCTGGTGGGGATCTGCGTTGGCGGGAGCGCGATGGGGTTGCCGGCCCGGTGCGCCGCTGTGAGCACGGGGACAATCCAGGAGCCGGAGACGCTGCCGGACCTGACGACCAGAGCCCACGCCCGCCCGCTGCCGGAAAAGACGATGCCCGCCATCTCGGAGGGGGCCAGCGAGCCGAGGGTGATCGGGGCGCCCAGGGTGTCGTTCGACGCGTTGAACGGAAGTAACTCCAGCGTGATCCCGACTTGACGCGGGATGTAGGCGGTGCCGGCCGGCCCGTCGAAGGACATGCGCCCCGCTTGCGTGCCGGGCAGCCGGGCAACGATCCTGTGGCCGGCAGTGGCCGTGGCCACCTCCACCAAGGTGTTGCCAACTTCCGCCAAGAGGTGGCCCGGCGAGTAAGCGGCGATCCCGGCGCAGGCCAGATTGAAGGTCTGGGCGCCGAGGGCGATGGGAGCCGCCGCCGTGAAGTTCGAAAGGTTGAGCTGGATCACCGCCGTCTGGAATCCCTTGGCCGGATCCCGGGTGCACACGTAGGCGCGGGTGGCGTCGGCGGTCATGGCGATCGGTGATGCAGGGTCGGAGTAGCCGAAGCCGATGGCTCCCAGAGTCCTGCCTGCGGCCGCGTCCACGAGGTAGGCTTCAGAGCGCCCGCCGCCAAGGGTGTCGATGACCAGCGCCTTGGAGGCGGCGCCGGCGGGGATCGCGTATGCGGTTGTCGCCGGCGACTCGGTGGTGGTGGTCGCGGCACCCGGTCCGGCGGAGTTGACGGTGCCGCAGGCGGAGGTGACCAACGACCCGAGGGCGAGTGCGCCCAGTGCGGCCCGCCTCGGCCGCCGCCGCAACGCCGTCATTTGCCTGCTTGGTCCGGTCACGAGCCAGCCTTTCCGGCATGAGCGTATCGCAAACGGCATGCTTGGCTGGATATCGTTTTTGATAAAGCCGGCCGCCGCAAGAAGAAGGAGATGCCGTGGCTTTAGCAGAGCTGATCGAGGCCGAGTTGGCGGGCTGGCCGGTGGGGTCGTCCGCTGCATGCCTGGTGCGCTTCGGCCCCGCCGGCGAGGTGACCGAAATGTACGCGACCGCGAGCGCGTCGGAGCCATTCCGCCTGGCCTCGGTCTCCAAAGCCATCTCCGCTCTGGCATTCATGGTTGCCATGGAAGAAGGCCTCTTCGAGCTTGACGAGACGATCGAGCCCCTGGGCGCCAGCTGGCGCGAACTCCTTGCTCATGCGAGCGGGCTTCCGGCCGACCGGAGCGGACGGGTGGGGCCGGGGGATCTGGCCGAGTTGTGTGAGCTGGGCGCAGCGGGGTTCCCGGGCGTTCGCGCCCCCAGGAGCCGCAGGGTCTATTCCAACCTGGGCTTCGAGCTTGCCGCGGAGCTTCTCGCCGAGCGGGCGTCCATGCCCTTTTCACGCTATGTGCAAGAGGCGGTCTTCGCTCCTCTGGGCATGAAGGGGGCGCGCGTCGACCCCACCCTCTATCCGGCGGCGGGACCACACGGCGCGGCCGCGGGCATGTCGGCCTCGGCGGAGGAGCTGGGTCGTCTGGCCGCCGAGTTGCGCTTTCCGCGCCTCGTCGCGCCGGCCACCATTGCCGAGGCGACCGCCCTGCAGTGCGGCGCCCTTGCGGGGGTGCTGCCCGGCTTCGGGTTGCAGGAGAACAACGCCTGGGGGCTCGGTCTGGAGATCCGGGACGGCAAGCGGCCGCACTGGACGGGGCCGTCGAACAGCGATGGCACCTTCGGCCATTTCGGCCAGAGCGGTACCTTCCTGTGGGTGGATGCCGCTCTGGGGGCGGCGCTGGTGGTTCTCACCGACCGCCCGTTTGACGATTTCGCCAAGAGCGCCTGGCCGGCGCTCTCGGATCGGATCGTCTCCGCGCTGGATTAGGCGGCTATCGTTCTGCGCGCGGCGCCGGTCACTCCGCCGAGGAGATTGACGACGTTGGTGAAGCCCATTCGCACCAGGGTCTCCGCGGCCTCGAGCGATCGGTTGCCGGTCTGGCAGACGAGCGCGATGCGGGTGTGGCGGGGATAGCCGGCGATGCGGTGGCGAAGCTGGCCCAAGGGGATGTTGGTCGAGTCGGGCAGCGCTCCGAGCGCAAGCTCGTAGGGCTCGCGAACATCGATGACTACGTATCCGTCGGCCACGAGTTCACCGGCTCGGTGGGCGGGGTGGTGGCGGAAGCTCACGGTATCCTCCTCTGGTCTTTGGTAGGGCCATTATACCCTATGGGGTATATTGTCCGTACATTTGCCGGAGGCTCCAGGTGTTTCCCCCTAGGCGGAAGCGATTGGGTTCCCGGCCGCCTTGGCGCGGGGCAGGGTGGAGATGACGAGCGCGGCCACTATGAAAGAGGCTGCGATCGCGTAGAAGGCGGCATGGAACCCGGCCTTGTCGATCAACAGCCCGACGGCGAAGAGCCAGAAGGAGCCGATCCCGTAGGCGATGGCGAAGAAAAGGCCGAAGGCCTGCCGGGATTCGGCGGGGTTCACGGTGTCGGCGAACATGGCCTGCAGCAATGGTGATTCGCTGTAGGCGAAGATCCCGACCAGGAGCGCCGTCACCGACAGCGCCAGGATCGAGTTCCCCACCAGCATGAATGCGGCGATCATGACCGCCCCGATGATATAGGTGCCGAGCAGCGCCACCCGCTTGCCGATGCGGTCGGCCAGCCAGCCCGCGAAGAGGGGGCCGGCTATGCCCCCGA
Source organism: Actinomycetes bacterium (assembly GCA_021823385.1). The sequence continues at coordinate 8,032 of JAKAOC010000027.1, read as the reverse complement.
CGCTCATGATGGTGAAGACGACGCCGATCTCGACGGTGGAGAGCGTCTTCTGGTGATGGAGAAAGGCGGGGACGTATGCCGCCAGGACCCCCAACCCGCGGCCGGCCGCGGATATAACCGATGCCACCAGCACCGTGGCGCTCGAGCGGTTGGCCAGCCCACGGATCTGGGCGGAGAGCGGCCTGGCCTGCACGGCGTGCTCCTCTTCGTCGACGCGATCCCGGGCAAGGGCGAAGACGACGTAGACCCCGCCCAGGGCGAGTGGGATGGCCAGCAGGTAGAGTGCGTCCCTCCAGCCGTAGCTGGCGATGGCGAGCGAGAGCAGGATGGGGACCGCCATGGTCCCGATGGTTCCGCCGGTGGTGTGCCAGGCAAGCACCGACCCCTTGCGCCTGGGGTAGCGGTTGGTCAGATAGGCGCTGCCCAGGGGATGCTGGGGCCAGTAGACCAGGGCGGAGAAGACGCGGGCTGCGCCGAAGAGCCCGAGGGTTGCGGATGCCGCGCCCGCCGCGGCCGCGACGGCCAGGCCGAAGTTCTGGGCGCCCAGCACCGACCGGGTCGAGTACTTGCGCACCAGCCAGGTCGCCCCTTGCAGCAGCCCGCCGAGCACTCCGGAGATTGTGAGGTAGATGCCGAGGGTGGTGTAGCTGGTATGGAAGGCGACGATAACGAAGGGATAGGTGAGCGCGATTCCTGCGCTGTAGAGGTGCTGCACGGCATGCGAAATGGTGAGGACGGCCACCGGCCGTCTCCATGGAGCAAGTTTCGTCTCCGCCGTTTTCGCCATCGCTTCGTCGTACTCCCCGTGGAGGTGGCCCGGCCGGTCGTTTTCGGACGTGACGCGTCCAGGCGCGGGATGCGGGTGGACCTCAATGCTATCCCTGCTCGGGAGCTATGTCACCTTCCGACTCCAACAGCTTGGCAAAGCGGGCGAGGTCGGCTTTGAAGACCAGCTTGAGGACCGGCGCTGCAACGATCTCGCCGAGCGCGCCGCCGAAGCGGCCGGGAAGGCTGAGCCGCTCGGTCCAGCGAAACAGCGTCCAGCCCGCGCCGTAGTCGCAGAGCTCCATCGTCCCGTCGCCCTTAACCTCGCCGCGGTGGGCGATCCCGATCGCCTCGCCCTCGCGCCACTCGGTGATCACCATCCGGTCGGCGCTCTTGAGCGGCCCGATGCGCGTTTCCACGAGCATCTCCACCCCCACGCCCCGGCGCTGGGAGGAGAGAAAGGTGAGCGAGGCGGCGTCCCCCATCCACTCGGTATGGGATTCGAGGCGCGCCAGACGAGCGAAGACCTGGCTCCGGGGCCTTCTCACGATCACCGCCACCTCGATAAGAGCGCTCATGGGGGCATTGTAACCATGGCCCGCGAATCCGGCACGCTTTGGCGCCATTACCGGATTTCGGGGTGCCGGTAGGCTGGAGGGGTGGCGATCTACCTCGACTCGGCGGCCACCACCCCGATGACAGCCGCCGCCAAGGCGGAATACATGCAAGTTGCGGAGGCCTACCCGGCCAACCCGCAGGGCTCCTATCGGGCTGCCCGGTCCGCCATGGCCAAGCTCGACGAGTGCCGTGAGCGATGCGCGGCTGTGCTCGGGTGCGAGCCTGCCGCCGTCTATTTCACCTCGGGCGCCACCGAATCCGACAATATGGCCGTAACCGGCAGAGCGCATGCCGGCCTGGTGGCCGCCAGTGCGGTGGAGCACAAGGCGGTCGTCGCCCCCGTGCTTGCAGCGGGCGGTGACCTGGTGCCGGTCGAGGGGGACGGCTCGATCGACCGCGACCGCTTCCGCGCCTTCTTGAAGGAGCGCTCCTCCGCCCTGGCGCTGGTCTCGCTGATGGCTGTGAACAACGAGACCGGGGTCTCCTATCCTGTGGAGATTCTGGCGGGCATGGTGCGCAAGCACGCGCCCGGTGCGCTTTTCCACACCGATGCCGTCCAGGCGGTGGTGGTGCAGCCTCTGGCCTCGCTCGGGCGCGCCGCGGACCTGGTCTCTCTCAGCGCTCACAAGTTCGGTGGCCCCAAGGGTTGTGGGATCCTGGTGGCCAAGGAACGGGGCGCGCTAAAGCCCCTCATTCTTGGGGGAAGCCAGGAGCGCGACCTGCGGCCCGGCACCCAGGACTTGGCCGCGATCGCGGCCATGACGGTGGCGCTGGAGGGGGCCCAAGCCGGCGTGGAGGCTTCTACCGCCTATCTCAGCGGCCTGCAGCAACGCTTCGAAGCGCTGGTCGCGGAGCTGGTCCCCGCGGCGATCGTCAGCGGTGCCGGTACTCTACGCTCGCCTTCCATCACGCATCTTCTCCTGCCGGGAGCCACCTCCGAGGAGCTGCTCTTTCTCCTGGACGAGGCGGGGATAGCCGCGGCGGCCGGCTCGGCCTGCGCCTCCGGCGCGCTGGAGCCGAGCCACGTCGTGCTGGCCATGGGCGTCCCGGCCCCGCTTGCCAAGAGTTCTCTGCGTTTCTCCTACTCCACCTCCACCTCGCTCTCCGACATCGAGCTGGCCGCCAAGGCCCTGGCGGAGGCCTATCGCCGCCTGGCACCTTGAGGGGAGCTGCGTGACCGCAAACCAGCCCGCCTATGTCGTCCTGCTCCTGGCGCACGCGAGCGCTGCGCTGATCGGCTTCGGGTCGGTGGCACTTTCGGGCTACTACGCAAACCGCCTGGGTGCGGCGGGCGAGGAGGCTGAGCACTTCTTTTCGGCCAAGCGCACCGTCTCGCGCTCCATGGTCTGGGTCACGGGACTTCTTGGGTTGGCGCTGCTGGTCCTCAACCATCGCAGCGCGCGCCTGGCCGGCTATCCCTGGCTGCGCATCGTGGTCGTCGACTACGTCCTGGCAGCTGCCTTCGTGGCCATGGCCATATGGCCGCTGGAGGCGCGCATCCGCGAGGCGCTGGCCTCGGGCGGGGAGGGCCTTCCGAAGGCGCAGGCGGCGGCCGCCTCGCTGGTCAGGCGCAGCCTGGTCTCGGACCTGGCCCTGGTGATCGCGGCAGTGTTGATGGTCACCCAGCCCGGCAGATGATGCCCGGGCTGCCAGGCCCTACTATTGATTGGGCCCGGTTGCGGCCGGGCTGCCAATCGACAAAGGGAAGCTGGATTTGGAACGCATCGGTTTGGTGGGCCTGGCCAACTCGGGCAAGTCTTCACTCTTCAACGCGCTGACCAACGGCGCCGTGCCGGTGGCCGCGCACCCCTTCTCCACCACCGAAACGACCACCGGGGTGGCGATCGTGCCCGACACCCGCCTGGATGCCCTGGCCCGCATCTCCCAGAGCCGCAAGGTGGTGGCCGCGCACTTCGAGCTGACCGACATCGCCGGACTTGTGGCAGGCTCCTCCACCGGAGAGGGCCTGGGAAATCGCTTCCTGGCCGGGGTGAGGGAGATGGACGCCCTCTGCCTGGTGGTGCGGGCTTTCAAGGATCCCAACGTTTCCGGCGAGGACGATCCGGTCGCCGCCTTGTCCGTGCTGGAGCTGGAGCTGGTAATGGCCGACCTGGCGACGTGCGAGACCCAGCTTGAGCGCCGGCGCAGGAGTGCGCGGGCGGACAAGTCCCAGGCGGCCGGCGTGGCCGTGCTGGAAGAGGCGGCGCGGGTGCTGGGGGAGGGAACCCCCATCTACCGTGCAGGGCTTTCAGCCGACACCTTGGAGAGCCTGCGAAGCGCGTTCCTCCTCACCGACAAGCCCGTCTTTGCCGTCGTCAACATCGGCGAGGACCAGATCGGTGAAGCCGCCGAGCTCGAGGCGGCGGTCTCCGAGGCGCTCGGTCCGCAGAGCCTGGTGCTGGCGGTCTCGGTGAAGCTGGAGGCCGAGTTGGCACGGCTCGAAGTGGAGGAGCGTGCCGAGATGCTGGAGGGCCTGGGCCTCGGCGAGGGCGCCCTGCCGCGCGTGGCGCATGCCGCCTACAACATCCTGGGCAGGCGCACGTTTTTCACCACCGGCGACAAGGAGTCCCGCGCCTGGACCTTCCGGGCCGGCGCCAAGGCTCCCGAGTGCGCCGGAGTGATCCACTCCGACCTCCAGCGGGGCTTCATCCGCGCCGAGGTGATCCACTGGGACGAGCTGCTGGAGATCGGATCCTGGAATGCAGCCAAGTCGCTTGGTAAGATTCGCCTTGAAGGCAAGGACTACGAAGTCAAAGATGGCGACGTGCTGGAGATCCGTTTCAACGTGAGCAAGTAGGCACGTCTCGCCAAAGGGCTTCGGCCAAGGAGAACCGACGTGAGCTGGCTGCTCAAGGACGCAAACGTCCTCTCTAGCGCCGTGGTGTTCGCTCCCAAGGCGAGGGCTTGGCCGTGGGAGCGGGCCTCCGTGCTCGCTCGCGAGCAGTCCGTCGTGCTCGAGGGGAGGCATCTTCTCCACTCGTTCCTGACCCGTGAGAAAGTTCTGGTCGTGGTTTGCGACAAGGAGATGAACGTGACCTCGCTGCGCAGCCTCGCTCCGAACCGGATAGGCGGGCTCGCCTTCCGCTCGGGCGCGATCGTCATGATCCCGGTGCGCGTCTCGGCCAACTTCGACATTCACGTCGGCGACAAGCTGGAGCTCCGTGGCTGAGCAACGCCAAGGCCGCCTCTACCTGGTCGGAACGCCCATCGGCAACCTGGAGGACATCACCGCCCGCGCTGTGCGCATCCTCTCCGAGGTCGACGAGGTCTACGCCGAGGACACACGGAAGGGCAGGGCCCTGCTAAGCCACCTGGGGATCCGGGGCAAAGGGGTGCGCCGGCACAGCGAGGAGCGCGCTTCGCGCTCGGCCGGGGAGATCGCGGCCAAGGTCGCATCGGGTCTCTCCATCGCTCTCATAACCGACGCCGGTATGCCGGCCATCTCGGATCCAGGCGCCGCGGTGGTCCACCTGCTTGCAACCGAGGGTCTGGATGTGTCGGTGATTCCCGGGCCGACGGCCGAATCCGCCGCGGTCGCGCTCTCCGGGGTGGTGGGCGGACCCTACCTGTTCGCCGGCTTCCTTCGACCGGTGCGGACCGAGCTCGAGCGCTCCTTGAGGGCCGCCGCCGAGGGGGGTGCGGCCCTTGTCGGCTATGTCTCCCCGCATGACATCGCCAAGGTCGTGCGCGCGCTCGGTGAAGCACTGGGTGAGGATGCCGAGGCGGTGATCTGCCGGGAGCTGACCAAGGTGCACGAGGATCGCATCTCCGGGACGCTTGGCGAACTCTCCCATGCCGAGCGCGTCGAGGATCCCCGCGGCGAATACGTGCTGGTGCTTCCACATGGGTCTCTCGCGCCGGTGGCGGAGGACCGCACGGCGGCGCTCGGCATGGTTCTGGAGGCATGCCTGGACGCCTCGCTGAGCCGCTCCGATCGCGCCAAGCGCCTGGCGGCTCTGACCGGGCTGCCGCGCTCGGAGATCTACTCCCGCTTGGGCTGAGGCGCTTCAGACCAAGGCGGCATGACCCGCATTTAGTCTTGACGTAGGCACCGAGCGAGGGAAATCCGTGACCGAGTTCTTCATCTCCACACCGATCTATTACGTGAACGACGCGCCCCACCTCGGGCACGCCTACTCGATGATCAACGCCGATGCCTTCGCCCGCTGGCACCGTGGCCTGGGAGACGAGGTCTGCTTCCTCACTGGGACCGACGAGCACGGCCAGAAGGTGTCCGACTCTGCCGCGCGCAACAACATGAGCGTCCAGGCCTGGACCGACACCTACTCGGAGCGCTTCAAGGCGGCATGGGTGGCGCTCGGCATCGAATACGACGACTTCATCCGCACCACCGAGGATCGCCACACCCAGGCGGTGCAGAAGTTCCTGCAGGCGATCTACGACCGTGGCTACATCTACAAGGGTATTTACCGCGGTAGCTACTGCGTCTCCTGCGAGGCCTACTACACCGCAAACGACGCGCCGGACGGCAACTGCCCGGTGCACAAGCGGCCCCTGACGGAGATGGAGGAGGAGAACTACTTCTTCCGCCTCTCCGCGTTCCAGGAGGCCCTCATCGAATGGTACGACCGGGAACCCGATGCGGTCTTCCCGGACTTCCGTCGCAACGAGGCCTATGCCTTCATCAAGGGCGGACTGGAGGACATCTCCATCTCCCGCACCTCCATCGACTGGGGTATCCCCCTACCCTGGGATGAGCGCCACGTCTGCTACGTCTGGTTCGACGCGCTTATCAACTACGTGACGGCCACCGGCTACGCGGAGGACTTCGAGCGCTTCTCGCGCTTCTGGCGCCACTCGCACCACCTGATCGGCAAGGACATCATCCGCTTCCACTGCGTCTGGTGGCCCGCCATGCTGATGGCGGCCGGGCTCGAGCCGCCCTCCAAATTGCTGGTGCACGGCTGGCTCCTGGTCAAAGGCGAGAAGATGGCCAAGTCGGGCGGCAACGGGGTCGACCCCATCGAGCTGGTGGGGACCTACGGCACCGATGCGGTGCGCTACTACCTCCTTCGCGAGCACGCGCTGGGCGCCGACGGGGATTTCTCGCTCGAGGCGCTCGAGCACCGCTTCAACGTCGAGTTGGCCAACAACATCGGCAACCTGCTCTCCCGGGTCACCAACGTGGTGGCCAAGAGCCTGGGCGGCGTCGCCCCGGCTTACACCGGGCGGGCAATCGCCGCCGGCCGGATCGAGCCCCACGTCGCCAGGGCCCAGGAGGGCTGGAACGGCTTCGCCACCGCTCAGGCGCTCGAGGAGGTGCAGGCCATGGTCCGCCTCGCCAATGCGGTCCTGGAGGAGCGGGCACCCTGGAAGGCCGGTGATCCCGCCGAAGCGGCCGAGCCGCTCGGAGACGCGCTGGAGATCCTGCGGCTGGTCGCGGTCTTGGTCGCGCCGGTACTGACCGAGGCTTCGCCCAAGATCCTCGCCGCCATCGGCATCGAACCGTCCTCCGTCGGGGGGAACTACCCGGAGGCGCTCCGAGTGGGGCAGTACAAGGGTGGAGCCTCGATCACCAAGGCGGCGCCACTCTTCCCGAGGCTCGAGGCCACCGGTGCCTGAGGCTCGCTGGTTCGACTCGCACTGCCACGCCCACGAGGACGAGGATCCGGCGGCAACCGCCGCCGAGGGCCTGGAAAACGGGCTGGCCGGGATGATGCTCATCGGCACCACGGCCGCCACGACCGAGCGCGCCATCAAGGTTGCCGCAGAGTTGCGTCCACGCTTTCCGCAACTCTCTATCGCGGCCACGGCGGGGATACACCCGCACGACGCCGACGAGGCTCTGGCCGGGAGCTGGGAGGCCTTTACGCGCATGGTGGTCGAGGCACCAGCAGGGGTGCTGGCAGGGATCGGCGAGTGCGGACTGGACTTCTACTACGACTACTCCGACCGCAACGCGCAGCGCGAGATCTTTCTGCGCCAGATCGAGCTGGCCAACTCCCTGGCCCTGCCACTGGTGATCCATACCCGCGAGGCGTGGGACGACACCTTCGAGATCCTGCGCGAGCACGCACGCACCAGGATCGTCTTCCACTGCTTCACGGCCGGCCCCGCCGAGCTGAAGCGCTGCCTGGAGTTCGACTCCCTCGTCTCGTTCTCCGGTATCGTCACCTTCAAGAGCGCCGCCGAAAACGCCGAGGCGGCCGGGCTGTGCCCCTTGGATCGGATGCTGGTGGAGACGGACTCGCCCTATCTGACCCCGGTGCCCCATAGGGGCAAGCCGAACAAGCCGCACTTCGTCTCGCTGGTGGGCGAGTTCATCGCCGCCCGGCGGGGTATTGACCCGGCCGAGTTGGCTGCCGTGACCGCCGCCAACGCCCGCGCGGTCTTCGGGTTTTAGAAGCGAGCGGGCCGGAGCCTGCGCCTTGCCAAGCGGCGTTGCCAGTTTTGGCCACCAGGCAATTACGGGTGACCGCACCGGGACCCGCTGCGTCGAGGCCCGGATCAGGGGGGTCGAAATTGCCGGCGAGTGGCCCTGGTGCCTGCGCAAGTGCCCGGCTAAGCCGAAGTTCCCCCCATTCAATGCCCCTCTGACCCCCCACATCCCCGCTGAGCTGGGTCGACACGGTCCCTGGTTCGGGATGATGTAGTCATGTAGACTACGGTGCGATAGCTTGCCATAGCC
>JAKAOC010000026.1 GCA_021823385.1 Actinomycetes bacterium | reverse complement strand
GTAGCGCGCTTCGTCGTCGGGAGTAATGACGCCGCTCCAGGGTGTATCGCTCACAGCTCGCCCTCCTCTGAAATCGCCGCCGCCCCGCTGTTAGGCCGATGAATGAACCGGCCCCTGGCGCCGGGAACCAGCTGCCCGTCTCGGAGGGCGAAGTCACCGCGAACGATGGTGTGGACCACGCTGCACTGCAGCTGCCAGCCCTCGTAGATGGAATAGCCGGCCGCTGAGGCCTGCGAAGCCGCTTCCACCACCATCGGCGCATGCATGTCCACCACGGCGAAGTCGGCATCCGCGCCAATCGATACCATCCCCTTGCGCGGGTACAAACCGAAGAGACGGGCGGGGCGGGCGGTCACCGTGTCCACCACTCGCTCGAGTGGAATGCCGCGGCGCAGATGGCCCTCGGACAGCAGAACCGGCAACAAGGTTTGCAGCCCCGGGAACCCGGCGCTCGCCTTCCAGATATCGCCGGTCTTCTTGGAGTGGTGTCGAGGCACGTGGTCCGATCCCACCACATCGATAACCCCGTCGCTCAGGGCCGCCCACAGCGCCTCGCGGTCCTGGGCCTCACGCAGCGGCGGGTTGACCTTGCCGCGCAAACCCAGATCCGAGTCGATGTCGTGGGTCAGGTAATGCGGGCAGGTCTCCAGGTAAACGTGCGGGTGACGGCGACGGGCTTCGACCAGCACTTCGAGAGCCTGCTGGGAAGACACGTGCACCGCGTACATCGATGCGCCGGTGACGCCCGCCAGGTAGGCGGCCCGTTGCTCGGCCTCGGCCTCCACGAATGCCGGCCGGATGTCGTTCCAAACCCGCAGCGGAGGCGTCTCCGGGTCGGCTGCCTCCCGGCGCAGCCGCCACACGATCTCGATGTTCTCCGCATGAGGATCGATCATGGTGCCCGAGGAGGCGGCCGCCCGCATCACGTCGTAGAGGAAGCCGTCGTCATTGCCGGGCAGGCCGAGATACTTGCCCTCGTCGCCGCGGAAGTTCATGAAGAACTTGAATGATGAGACGCCGAGATCCTTGGCGTAGCCGGGGATGCGTTGCAGCTGCTCCTCGGTGACGATGCAAAAATGGAAGCCGAAGTCGATCTGGGCGGTGGCCTCCATGCGCTCCACGACACCGGGGTAGACCTCGTCGTAGGGCTCAGGGGTCATCAGATAAGCAAGCAGGCTCGTCACTCCCCCGGCAGCTGCCGCGGCCGTCTCCAGCGCGGTGTCTTCATCATCGCGAGGGTAGGTGATGTCTTTGCCCAAATGGACATGCGCGTCGATTGCGCCCGGCAGGACGGTCAGACCGCTGACATCCACCACTTCGGCGGCGTCGGCGATTGCGCCCGGTTCGCAAAGGGCGGCGATTCTGCCGTCACGCACGAGCACGTCGACGTCGCTAAGCCCGACGCCCGGAAGCAGGACCTTGCCGCCCGCCAGTCGAAGGTCGTAATGGCTCATTATCTATTCCTTTGTCTCGTAACGTCGTTCCAGCTCATCAAATTGCGGCTTGCGCACGAGACGCTGCCGCTCGTCCCAGCCGACCATCGAGTCGAGTACCCCCAGCGTCGTGCCCTCATCGCGCAAACGGGCGAGAACCTGACGCATCCCGTGGAGTGCTCCAAGCAGCGCGCTGTTGGCGTAGAGGATGATGGAGAACCCTAGGCGTGCCAGTTCGGCTTGAGGCAGCAGCGGGGTGAGACCGCCCTCAACCATGTTGATCAGCTTCGGGCCCTTCACCGATGCCGCAACCTGAGCCACCTCCGCCTCGTTTTGAGGCGCCTCGACGAAGACGACATCAGCCCCGGCCTCCCGGTAGCGCTCCGCCCGCTCTATGGCCGCATCGAGCCCGAGAATGGCTCGCGCATCGGTCCTGGCGATGATAAGGCAGTCTTGGCTGGCCCTGGCATCGAGCGCCGCCTCAATCTTTGCCACCATCTCGGCAGCTGGAATGACCTCCTTGCCCGCAAAGTGCCCGCAGCGTTTGGGAAAGGTCTGGTCTTCAATCTGAATGGCGCTAGCGCCCGCCTGCTCCAGGGCTCTCACCGTGCGCTGGACGTTCATCGGTCCACCGAACCCGGTGTCGGCGTCGACCACCACCGGAATCTCGACGGCTCCGCTAATTGCCCGGACGTGCTCTGCCAGCTCGGTAAGCGTGACCAAACCGATGTCGGGCACCCCGAATGAAACGTTCGCCACGGCAGCACCGCTGACATAGACCGCCTCGAACCCGAACTCGGCAATGGCCAGCGCCGTCAGCGCGTCACTCGTGCCCGGTAGCAACAAAGGGGCTCCCGAGGCGAGACGTCGTCTCAAAGTTCCTTCCATACCGCCATCCTTCACTTGTTCGGCGCTCTTCTTTGGGCTCGATCTTCGACGGAGTGCGCCGCTCCGGGCTCCCTCGCCGCGGTAAGCAACCTTGCCGTGTGAGCCAGCGACTGCCGGAGGTGCTCGGTCATGGCGTCGAAGGCACGGGCACCGTCGCGTGCGGCGATCGCTTCAACCACCAGACAATGCTCGGCATATGCGTCGCGAGCGCGGCTCGGTTGGTGCGCGGACAGCGACCGGGCAAGCCTGATCTGGGCCTGCAATCCGGCCGCCATCTCGATCAGCCGGGGGTTGCGAGAGGCGTTCAAGATCTTTCCGTGGAGGTCGAGATCCATCGGATAGGCCGCCTCGGCCCCGGTCTGCGCAACGTGATGCGCGGATTCCAGGCACCGGCGGATATCGCCGATCTCCTCGTCGGTGGCGCGTTCCGCAGCCAGCCGCGCTGCCGCGGATTCGAGGGCCTCGCGCACCTCGTAGAGATGCGTTAGCTCCAGCGCGTCGAAAGTCGGCACGAAAGCGCCGCGCCGCGGCACCGATCGGAGGAGGCCCTCGCTGGTCAGCCACTGAATGGCCTCACGAATAGGCCCTCGACTGATGCGCAGGGATTCCGCCAGGTCCGCCTCGTTGATACGCTGGCCCGGCGAGAAACGGCCTTCCAGCACCATTCGGCGGATCACCTCGCGTGCGCGGGTTGCCAACGAGGTATCGCCGTCCAGTGTGTGCGATTCAAGAACTTCGCTCACAGAACCCCCCGGCAAACTGTTGACAGTTGGCAGCTTATCTCAGGGCTCGGCTATGTCAAGTTCCGGGGCCGACAATCGAAGGAGGGGAGTCCTTCAAGACCAGGTGGGCGCGTTCCAGGCGAACGAGTCCGCGCCCTCGCAAGCTTCTCCGGAACTTGGAGACTTGATCACGCCACGGGGACCGCTGGCCGGGAAGTCCTTACCGGCATCCGCTCGTGCGGATCACTGGAGTTCGGCGAAGCTGCCATCCGATGGCTGCCGTCGCTGCGCCGGCGCCGAGCATCCAGAATCATTGTGGTTACGTGAAGGTACCTTTCCACGGGTCTTCCCTATTCGGAGAACGCCGCCATCAACGAGACCGGGTGGCCTCTCCGGGCGTGACGTTGGGCTCTAGCAGGTAGTCCTCCCGCGCCAAATAATGGGGGCCAGTGCCGGGGCGATCGCGAACCCGAAAGGAGTCCGGTCATGGACGTAGCTGGCATTCTCATCATCGGCGTGCTCGCCGCGCTTGTTGTCGTCTCTTTGACGGGGCGCCGTGAAAGCGCAAAGCGGGCGCGTCTTCTCAGGGGCACCGGCTTCGGATTCATGGCCTTCTTCGTGGCCGTCTTCGGCGCGTTCATTGTCGCGGAGACCATCAACGACCCGGGTGGGTGGAAGGGAGTCGGATTGGTGGCAAGCTGGCTCGTTCCGCTTGTCATCCTCGCCCTAATGGCGTGGTTCCGACCGAATTTGGCGGGCTGGATCCTGATCCCGCTGGTGGCGATTGTGGTCGGCTTGAGCATCTGGTTCGCCGTCGATCCGGTTGGCTGGCGATCCTTCGAAAACCGGAACGGTCCCGTCCGAGTAGTGCTCACCTTTGCGCTCTCCGCGCCGTTGGCGCTATGGGGCCTACGTCAGACCATGCAGGCAGCTCTGTCGCTCCTAATCCTTGGTGTACTGCCGGCAGTTATCGCCGCCTTCGCCGGCCGTGGCGGGATGGCCTCTTTGGCCGTCGCGAGCTTCGCGCCGATCGTCACCGGCGTCTTGTACCTTTCGGCGGCATACCAGGATCGGCGGCAGCCGCCTCCAGGAGAGGTTGCCTCACCCGCGAACCCGAGGGCGGCTTGAGCGGAACCTTTCGAAACGGGCGCTGAGCCGCGTCGGCGGTCTTCGATGCCGCAGGGCAGCTCCACTGATCTGTCTACTGTCGTCGGAAGGCGGGCGGGCGATCGACGCCGACCGGGAGGCATCGCGCGGAAGCGACCGCTGAGACGCTGCAAGAGGTACAAGGGGCGGGAACTCGGACATCCTCCCGGGAGGCCGCATCAAACCGTTGTCGGGTCGCTGGTGGTGAGGCGGAACAGCGGCGTCGAAGCACGACCGGGGGTGCCGGTCATGACGTCACTTGGCAGGTCGAGCGGCCAAGTCGATACTGGCTCTAACGTCCTTCATCCTCCGGAAGAGCCGCAACGGATGCTCGGGGACAGCGACAAACCCCTGGCGCGCATAAAAACGAGCGGCACTCTCATCGATCGCGTCGACCACGACCAAGCGCGCCGCGGCCGCCTCGCCTGCCGCAACGGCCTTGCGCAGGGCTTCAACGAGGAGCAGCCCGCCAAGCCCCTGTCGTTGGAACCGGCGGTCCACCGCAAGACGTGCCAGCAGAACCATACCAACGGGATACGACGGCAGGCCACGTACGAGTCTGGCCGGCACATCCTGCCGCAGCACTGATCCCATGGTCAGGCTGAAGTAACCCAACACCTCATCTTCAACGCTCAAGAGGAGAAAGGTCCTCGCCGTATCCATCTGCTGAGCTGCGGGTGCGTGACGCTTCAGCCACGTGTCCAGGGCGTCGTTGCCCGAATCGAACCTGTCGAGCTGATGGCGGGCATCAAGGCGCGCCAGGCGAAAACGCCCGACCGTCACTCCTCCGGCAACTTGGGGTGACGCCGGAAGAGCTCAACCAGTTCAACCACCGGCTCGGCGGGTTTGTCGAGCTCGGCGATGAACTTGTCGAAGGCAGCATTGGAGAGGACCACATCGCGGCGATCCCGCACAACTCGGTTGGCCTTCGCAGTGACGGTCTCCAGCACGAAGGCACTTACGGTAACGCCTTCCAGGTCGGCGGCTTGGCGGACTAGGGCGTCCTGTTCGGAGGTCACCCTAACCTCCAAGCGATGACGTCTGGCTCGAATCGCAGCGGAATCCATGGTCGACAGTCTACATCGTCCGGACAATGTACGGACGAGTCGCAGGACCGAGAGCAAACGCTTCCGCGACGGAGTACCTCCAAAGTGGGGAACGACTCGGCACCCGGCTTGACCCCGGCCCGCGGCGGCGCATTGCCCCGTGGCCATCGTCGTCAACCGGGAAGGCGTCACTCGCGCAAGTGCACGATGCGCCCGTGGCGCGGTGGCACCGCCTAAAGGCCGGTGGTCGGAGTCGCCAGGTTCTTGGCCGAGGAGAAGACGAGGTAGGAGCCATCCCAGGCGAAGGTGATCTCGGCCGGCACCATCTGGGCTGAGGAGAGAGGGGAGGTCGGGCCTTTGGGCCCGAATGTCACGCCGTCGACCGCCAGGCCTTGGCCGCCTTCGATAACACTCATAGAGCGGTATAAGAAGAACCCGTGCCATCCGTCGGCGCTGTTGGCAGCGGTGGGTACCGCCGCTGTGAGATCGGCCGGATTCGAGAACCACCCGTTGTATGCAACTTCGAGCAACGTGGGCTGAGGAGTTCCGTTGGCCCTATAGACGAAGACGTTGAAGGCGTAGATGTTATAGGAACTGCAGGCGGCCGCCAACACCGCAAGATCCACACCAGGACGTGGAGACAGGTACGCGACGTACTGGGTCTCTGAGGTCTTCAATATCTCACCAAGCGGCTCCATCGCGCAGCCACCCTTCTGCAAAGGCGGCTGGGGTATGGCATTTTGCCCAGGCAGAACGATCCCGCTCCAGTTGACATTGGAAAAGGCCTGGGCAGCGGGGTTGAGCGGAGTCGGCACGGTGGTCGTCGACGGCATCGAAGCGGCTACGGAGGAGCTGGCTGGTGACTGGCTGCCGCATGAAGTCAGCAGGGCACCGACGCAAAGGAGGGGGGCGAGAACCGCGAAGCGCGCATGGCCCCGGCCGTTTGGCCCGCGGTGCCCGGGTCGCATTCGCTTTCCCGGACTATTGGGATTCCACCGGCAGGCCGGATCGCGGTCGGATCGCATGCTTCATGTTTAGCTCGCAACCTTCGCAATGAAGCGGCCCTTCGTAATCCGGATCGAATCGGTTCACGCTGTCGATCCGCCTGAAGACGCCGTTCGTGCCGCCGCGGACCGAACTCCACTCCAGGGGCGTAATGATTACTCCTTCAGGCGTCGCGCGAATGTCGTACACTCCGGTGATGGCATGGGCACGCGTCGGCACAGTGGATCTCTACTACGAGCTGGGTGGACGCCAGGAAGGGCCACGGGTTCTTTACATCTCGGGTACCGGCGGGGACCTCCGTGCACGGCCGGGACCGTTTGACAGCATGCTGCCGTCTCGAATCCGGCTACTGGCCTACGACCAGCGTGGGCTCGGTCAGTCCTCGGTTCCGCCGGGTCCGTACACAATGACGGACTACGCCGACGACGCCGCAGCGCTTCTCGACCATGTCGGATGGGAGGAAGCAGCGGTGGTCGGTGTGTCTTTCGGCGGCATGGTCGCCCAGGAGCTCGCACTTCGCCATCCAAGGAAGGTGCGCAAACTCGTGCTTGCATGCACCTCGTCAGGCGGAGCGGGCGGATCTTCCTATCCACTGCATGAACTGGCGAACCTGAGCCCTGGGGAACGCGCGGTGCGCATCCTGGAGCTGGCCGACACCAGGATGGACTCCGAGTGGAGGGCGGGTAATGCCGCGATCTGGGAAAGGGCCGTAGCCGAGGCGCAGGCCAGGGCCAAGGTGGGAATTGACAACCCGGACCGGCAGCTGGGAGCGGAGCTCCAGCTCGAGGCCCGGAAAGGACACGACACCTGGCAACACCTGGCTTCGATCGACTGCCCCACTCTTGTTTGCGGCGGGCTCTTCGACGGAATCTCACCGCCGGCAAACCTGGAAAGATTGGCCGCTGCCATCCGCGGAGCCCGCTTGCGCTTTTTCGAGGGTGGCCATCTCTTCCTCCAGCAGGTTCCGGCTGCCTATCGGGAGATCGTCGACTTCATTCTCGATGAGTAACGTGGCAATCGAGCGCCGCCCTCGGCTTGATCCGCATCCATGACCCACTCCCAAAGGGGAACTCCCATCGCGTGGTCGACGGCGCCTGGCACCCGGTACCATCTCCCGCAAGCGGACCTCTCCGGCAACGCTCCCACGGGGCGCAAGTCGCCTTGGCAGCGCGGCCACCGACGGTTCGGAAGCCTCGGGATAGCCCGGCCGAAATTCTTCTCAACGCTCGTCCGCACCGCGTTTACGGGGAGCGTATCCGAGAAGTTCCTCTTGCCAGGAAGCAGCCGGCCAGCTTCCGGGAGGCTCCACTCGATGAACACGGCCGCGGCTCTTGTACAGAACCTCCCAGCCGTCGGTCCCCAACTCGGCCTGCACTCTCTCCGCGAGGTCGCGCCCCCGCGCCTCCAGGAGGACGGAATCGGCATCCTTCGCATCCCAGGCGTCGTTCCACTCCTTCAGATCGTCGAGGAGAGGCTCGCTGAGCAGGTCGCTCCAAGGCCGCTTCCGCTCACTCTTCGGCTTGGGGGTGCCGCTCCAGTGGCCCGTCGGCGCCGGCGCTTCCATCTCCTCCTTGGTCAGGACCCACCAGATGCCACTGGCGGTCCAGTCCCAGTCGATCAGTACTCTTCGGGGCTCGGTCACATCGCAGAATCTTAGGTTTCCCCGGCTCGCCGGCGCCGTCGGCATTACTCCGGGCTGCGAACCGGAAAATCCTTGCCTGCGACTTGTCCAGGTTGCCCCCATCCCCGGCTCCCGCCGCCGTTGAGCGCGCAGGCAACGCGGCGGCCGGAGCCCCTCCGGCAACGCGCGGCCTTTTGGTATCGAGCCGAAGTCGCGCGACGGCTGATGAAGGCGCTCAAACTCGCCTACGAGCCCGGCAATCCGCCCGCCGGCGCCTGGGCCCAGTTGCACCGGCCAAACGCAATCGACTTCGCGCCGATCTCACTCCTGCAAAAACCAGCTGACCGCACTGTTCCAGGCGCCAGGTCGCTCAAAATAGGGCGAGTGGCCCGCGCCCGGGATCTCCACGACGCGAGCGTCGGGCAGGAGGTCGGCGAGCGCGCGAATACTGCGAGGAGGGAAGAGCGGATCCCGGTCGCCAACGATGCAGAGGACGGGCATCGAGAACCGATCGGCTTGGGAGCGGTCATGAGTCATCGCGAGAAGCCTTGGCAGGATCACCTCCGGGTCGGCACTGCCCATCCTGCCAAGCGATTGGTAGAGATGCGCCAACTCCGGCGAGCGGCGCGCAAAGCCGGGATCGATGGCCGGGTGCAGGCCGAGCCGGTCGCCGGCCACCAGCGGCCCACCCCTCCCTTGCGCAAGTGCGGCGGCGATGGTGTCGGACATGAAGCCGCCGAGCGTGTCGGCGAGCACCACCCTCCTGGCCAACTCGGGCCGGTTCAGCACCGCCCCGACAACTGTCCAACCACCCATCGACTGGCCGACAAGATCGGCGTGCCCGATGCCGAGGTGATCGAGAATGGCCAGGAGGTCGCCGGAGGCAACCTCCGGACCGCTCCGGTCGGCACGGTCGGTGGAGCGACCGTACCCGCGATGGTCCCAGGTGACCACGGTGCGGTTGGCGGCAAACGTCGCGACCTGCTGGAACCAGACGGCATGGTTGCCACCCGCGCCATGCGAAAGCACCAGGGGAACGCCTCCCTCGCCCACGACCTCGTAGTAGAGCCTTTCGCCGTCGTGCTCTACGAAGCCGGTCCGGCGCGCAACGAGATCGTTGTCCTCGTGCATGGGCGACCGCCGCTGCGCCACGCACTCGACCTCGAGCCGGGCGCCCATTGCCAGCTGCACTCCTCCGACCGTGATACGGGCCGGCGGGCTTCCCGGAAAAAAGCCGCCGTAGGCCTCGTTCATCGCCCCGAAGTCGGCCATATCGGCGAGGTAGACGCTCACTTTCAGGACGTCGGCCCAGGTGCTGCCCGCGGCGGCAAGGATCTCCGCGACGTTCGACAGCGCCTGAGTTGTCTCCGCGGCAATCCCACCCGGGACGAGATCTCCATCTGCGTTGGTGCCCAACGTGCCGGAAACAAAGACCAGATCATCGGAGACTCCCGCATGAACGAACTGAGGAAGGCGAGCCAGTCCCTCAACCACGACGCGATCGACTTTGCCTGACATCAGCCCTCCACCGGATGGGTCATCGCCGCGTTTGCGGCGATGACCTTGGATGTTTCACTTGCCGCCCCGATTCTCGCACACGATCCTCGTCACCCCTTGCACCACGGCTCGATCGAGTGACGGCACCTTCCCGGGGGCCCAGCGTCGCCGGAACCCAAATCGCGGCCGTGCGGTCGCCCAAGGGAACGCATCGGCCCTCGAGGTACTGGGTGCCCACCCATGCGCAGATGAGCGCATCGAGCGCGTCCTCGAACCGCTTCAGCCCGCTCAGCGTCAGGCCATCCGCGGCCTTGGGGAGCGGCAGTTCGATTCCTTCGATCGTCTCTCCCAAGGCGGCGAGCAAACGGCCCCATTGGCCAAGAACCTGATTGATCCTCTCGTCCACGCTCCGCTCCGGCCAGTACTTGGCGGTCCTGGCCACCTCGTACGGCACGCGATAATCAGCCCGCAACAACGCAATTGCGGCCGGATGCGGGTAAACCTCGAGCAGGGGCCGCATGCCGGGAGTGGCAGGCTCGGTGGTGGCCACTTCGAATCCTCTGGCGGCAAATCCCTCGTTCAAGCCGGCGCCAAGGGGACCGGGCCGCGAAGGGGTCGGCGAGTGGACGCCGCAGCCGAACCTGCCGAGCGCCCGGGTGGCGGCATCGTCGGCGAACCTCCGGCCATCGAAGCGAACCCGGGATACCGGCATGTCTACCGCGACTGCATCGACCCCGGAACCCGGCGCGAGTGCCTCGGCCGCGTGGAGGATCTCCGCGGGTGGCGGCGCTCCGGCCTTGGCGCTCATTCCCCAGTTGACGGGGATTCCTTGGGCGAGCGCGATGAATCCCTCATAGCTGGGGGCGACCCCCAGGCAGCGCCAGCGACCCCCTTTCCCCGTCAGAAGCGCGACGCCACTGGGGTTGGAGACGGTCCAGGCAGGATCGATCCCTAGGACAACCGGCATCGATCACATCCTTGCAGGCAAGCCGCACGACGCGCGTCCAATCGCCAAGCCCGCGCAAGCGGAAGGGCCAAGGTTAATAAGAGGGACCGCGCGCCGGCGGGCCTACCTCCATCTTTCGGATGTTGCGTATCCACGCGCACAAGCAGGGGCCGCGGCCGGCATCGGCGTCGATGAACGACTGCGCGCAGGCGCGGCCCCTTGTCGCCGGTTGGAGGAGCTAGGCCCCCTTGCCAACCTCGGAGAAGTAGGTGAGCGCCAGCTCCTCGCCTATGACCTCTGCGTACTTGGCCTGCAAGTCATAGAGGTTGGCCTCGTGCGGCTCGGGGCCGCGGTCACCGACGGCATCCCTGATCACGAAAGGTATGAATCCGTGCTGAACCGCATCGACACCGGTGGCGCGAACGCAGCCGCTGGTGGACACGCCCGCGATGAACAAGGTGTCCACGCCCATGGCGGTGAGAGTCGACTGCAGCGTCGTCCCGAAGAAGGCGCTGGCGTACTGCTTGACGATGACAAGCTCACCCTCGGCCGGCTCTACCTGGGGCATGAACTGGCCCAGTTCGCTCTTGCCGATCAGCGCCCGCAGCGCGGGCACCTTCCGCACGAAGACACCGCCGTCGACCGCATCCGGGCCGAACTCAACTCGCGTGTGCACGACCGGGATCCGCGCGGCGCGTGCGGCGGCGAGCACCCGGCCCGCCGACTCCACGCTGCTCGTGGAAGGCAGGCAGAACGCACTGCCTTCCACGTAGTATGCGCGAATCATGTCTATGACGATCAGGGCCGACCGCTTCCCAGGAGTGAGAGCGCCCGCGAACCCCTCCGCGAAGGTTGTCTCGCCCATCTGCGCCTACACGTGTGCGATAGGCGGCTTGGGGGCGGGAAGACCCGTCTCCTCCTCGCAGCGGGCGAGAATCGTCTCCAGCGGAGGACCCATATTGAAGATGGGCAGAGGGTCCGGACGGCCCTTGGCCAACTCGGCGCGCAAGGAGGCGGTGGCGGCCTGGTCGACGACACCGCG
>JAKAOC010000025.1 GCA_021823385.1 Actinomycetes bacterium | reverse complement strand
TACCCCGTTCCGAGACTTCTCCTTGACATCACCCCGAGGGCCGGTTAATCGGCTCTTCAGCTTTTAGCGGGGTGGGGTGCGCATTTCCTGACGCGCGATCCCGCTTTGAGAAGCTCGAACCGGTTCCCTCTTGACTCACGTGCGAAATGCTCGGTTGCTGTGTGCGCCCAGGGTGCGAACGCAGCTCTCTCGGGCAAGCCGGAACCAAGACCACCGGTGCAGTAGTCAGGGTTGTGTCGCTGGGGAGCCTGCGTCTCGGGCCGGGTTATTCCACCACGATGGAATCCAGTACCCTCCAGTTGGGCTTGCCGGCGTAAAGAAGAGCGCGGATGCGGTAGTTCTCGAAATTTGAAAATCCGAAGGCGACCCTTTTTACCCTCTTGAGCAGGTTATTTAGGCCTTCGGTGGGGCCGTTGGTGAGATGGGTGTGGTGGTAAGCCATGATCTTTTCGAACCAGCGCTTCAGCGTACGCCCGAGCTTTTGCAGTTCGGGAGAGTTGACGGGGGAGCTGGAGCGCGCGACGATCTCGGTCAAGCGCTCACGCGCCTCCTCGGGCGAGTCCAGCTCGTAGAACTCCGCCAGGGCCTCCTTCACCCGGTAGGCCAGGGCCACCTCCGCTGTCGGGTCCCCCAGCTCAAGCAGGGACGCGAGGCGCGCGGCGGTCGCCTCGTCCAGGTCCCGCTCTCTCATGACCAGCAGCTTCCTTGACTTGTAGAGAGGATCCTCTTTGTGTCCCCGGTGGCCGGTGGTCTCGCGCTGGGTGCGGCGGCGGATGGCATCGAGCATGGAGTTGGCGGCCTTTACGACATGGAACCTGTCCACCACTTGAACGGCCTGGGGCAGGGTGACGGAAAAGACCGCGGCATAGGTGTTGGACATGTCCAGGGTCCCCACCTCGATCCCCTCCCTGAAGCTCTTGGGCCTCTCCTTCACCCAGGCGGCCACCTTGGTGAAGTCCCGGGTCTTGACCACCTCGATCAGCTTCGCCGCGGCCACGTCGCACACCGTCGTGCACCAGTGCTGGGTGCGGTACTTGCCCTTTCGCATGAACAGGGTCTCGTCAAAGCCGATGGCGGTGGTATCCCCCACCCGCTTCTTGTCCGCGTCCAGGAGCGCCTTGCCGTAGGTGTTGACCGCCCGGTTCACCACCCCCCAGTCACAGCCAAGCTCCGCGGCCACCTCGGTGACGGTTCTGCCTCCCCCGACCTGTCTGGTGGCCCACTTGGCGGCACGGGTGGTGAGCAGGCTCCTGGCGGCGGCTATGCGGTGATCGCCAAGTGTCCAGCTCCCCTGTCCACAGGATGACTCCACGCAGATCATGCGGTGCTTTCTCCAGGCGATCCTGACCGGGGTGCCTCCGAAGGGCAGATCCACATAGATCACCCAGGGGCGGTCCTTCACCCTGGCGACCGATTGGCACTTGGGGCAGAGGACCTCGCCGATTGTCTGCTCGATGCCGATCTCGGCCATGGGCCCCTGGCGTTGGTAGTGAAGGACTCTGGTGCCCTTCAGTCCGACGACGGCGTTGCAGATGTCGTTAGGATCGAAAAGGACGGGGGAACTCGTAAAGGCTTTGTATTTCTTCACAGCTTGAGAAGCTACAGGCTCCCCCGTCGCTCCTCTTCCCAGATGGACTTCATTACCGGGCCGGCTGTCCCAGAGCCTCAGACCCCGCTAAAAGCTGAAGAACCCGATTCCCTCGCCAATAGATTCCACGCCGGCGAGGTCGGGAACAAAAAAACCTGACGCGAACTCCCCCTACGAGTTGAGCGGCACCCATCCCGTCGCCCGAGGAGGTTTGGGCACCTCCCGGTGGATCCAGATTGTTAACGGCTGGCGTCCAAAATAGGGAACCCCGTCGCGATAAGACCACTCTCCTGTAGGCCGGCCCTGGCAAAGCGGGAACCACCCCGCTAAAAGCTGAAGAACCGGTAAAACACGAAGGTCACACCCATGGTGCATTCTGGTGATGCACTTTTGTAGGTGTGACCTCGTCAGTTTTGTATGTAACCCTTGGAGCGGACGACGGGATTCGAACCCGCGACCCTCACCTTGGCAAGGTGATGCTCTACCAGCTGAGCCACGTCCGCGTTTGCGAAGTCCATTATAAAGGCCTCCGCCGGGGACCGATCAGCATCGCGGCAACCCGATGCTGATCACCGCCGGTCAGGCCTCCAGGGCCTCAGCGAGCGCAGCGAAAGCCGCCTCCAGCAGTCCTGGCAATTCGGCCAGCCCGGAGACCAGGCGATCCTCCCCCGCAAGGCCTACCTCGAGGGTGCCGTTGTAGCTGACGGCGGTCACATTCAGCCCGGCCGACTCCGCCAACGGGCCGAAGGGGATCACCTCCAGCAGTTCCGATCCTGCGAAGTAAAGCGGAAAATCTATGCCGCGAACCGTGGTCACCAGCAGGTTGAACGCAGGGGGAAGCACCTCGAAGGCCCTGGCCTCGTGCAAAGCGCGTGACAATGCCCAGGTGACCAGCGGGGGAACGTATTTTGTCATCTCCACGAAATCCGCCAGCTGGGCTTCCCGGTGAAAGCGCTTCGCGGCCGAGGTGGCATCCGCAATGGCCCTCAACCGCCCGAGTGCATCGGGAACGGTGTTGCAGAGGGAGACAAAGAGCGCCGTCACCTGGTTCGAGCCCGCGCCGGGACGCCGGCTCGAATGGGCCATGGGCATCATCGCCACCAGGTCCTCCTCGCCCTCCCACCCTCGCGCCGCGAGATATCGCGCCAGCCCGGTGGAGACGGCCCACAGGACCACGTCGTTCATGCGCACTCCCGCCCGCGTGGCCAGGGACTCCACCTCGGCCAGCGGCACTCTCAAAACGGCGGTAAGCCGCTTGGTGCCGAGAGTCCCGTTGATAGGCGTTCGCGGGGCGCCGAATAGCGGTTTCAGCCCCTTCGCGCCTGGATCTTCTAGGGAGAACCGGAGCCAATCCTTTGCCAAGGCGGCCAACCTCCCGAAATCGACAGGCGCTTCCTTCACCTTGCTAATGACCGAGTCGCCAAGCTCTTTCAGCAACTCGGACAGCCCGGGCGGCGCTGCCGCCCGGCGCTGCCCGGACAGTTCGGCTTCGTCGTCGGTAGTGTCCGGGGTAACGTCGAAGAGCTGCGCAAGCACCTCGATCCCCAACACCCCGTCCAAAAGAACGTGATGTATCTTGGCCATCAGCGCGAAGCGGTCCCCGTCCACTTCCGGCACGACCGTGATCTCCCAGAGCGCGTGGGCCTTGTCGAGGGGAACCGAGATCGACTCCCCCGCCATCTCCACCAGCTCGCCGATGCTGAACGGATGGTCGCATTCGGCGAGATGCAGATGGCGGTCGAGGCTGAAGCCGACGTCGTCCACCCAATAAGGCTCCGCCAGGCCGAAAGGAACCTCAGCCACTCGCTGCATGAACCGCTCCATGCGTCCGATCCGGGCCGCAATTCGCGCTCTGGTCGCCTCCAGGGGATCCCGCCCTGCCAATCCGGCCTTGGAAAAGATCAGGACGGCGCCAATATGCAGGTGCATGCCCGGCGAGTCGAAATAATAAAAGCCGGTGTCGAGGCCGCTCATCCTCTCCATGGCCCGAGCGCCCTCTTGCTCAACCTCTGCGCCCATGCCTACCTCCAGGCCTTAAAATCGCCCGCGCGGGCTATGCGGCATAATGCCGCACGGCAACGCGCCCGCTGGCCAATATGACCTCTTTGCGGAGGGCCGGCAAACTCCGCTCAGCTGACTCCCGTGGATCCGAAGCCGCCTTCTCCCCTGCCGCTGTCGGAGAGGCTTTGCGCCTCGACCCAGGCGATGACCGGAACCGGCAGGACCAGGAACTGGGCGATGCGGTCACCCGGTGACACCAGGAAAGGCTGCTCCGGGTCGGCATTGAGCAGCGCAACCTTCAACTCGCCTCGGTAGCCCGAGTCGATTAGGCCCGGCGCATTGGCCAAGGTGAGACCGTGCCGGGATGCCAGTCCGGAACGTGGCAGAACGAATCCCGCGAACCCGGGCGGGATCTCGACGGCGATCCCGGTTCCCACTGTTGCCCGTCCCAGAGGCCCGATCTTGGCCGCCTCGGCAGCCACCAGGTCGCACGCGGCATCCCCCGGGCGCGCATAGGCCGGCACCGTGGCCGTCGCGCTGATCCTTGTGAACTTGACTTCCAGCACGCCCGCTCCCCGGCGCCTAGGAACGCAAAGCCTGCAGAACGGCGCTTGCCATTCCGCCGTCAGATTTGTGGTACGGGACGAAATCCCTGCCCTTGCCGCGGAGCTGACGTATCCTGCGCTGAGCGCCCCATACGGTGCACAGCAGCATCGCCTCCCTGACGATGTCGGTTGACATCTTGGACACGCCCTCGACCCGCTGGTTGAAGATGATCGGCACCTCTTTGATGCGAGCACCCAACAGCGTGGAGCGGAACACCATCTCGATCTGGAAGCCGTATCCGTCGGCGCTCACCGAGGAGAGGTCGATTGCCCCCAGAAGGGTGGGGCGGTAGGCCCGGAAGCCCGAAGTGGCGTCCATCACCGGGAGTCCCAGGACAAACTTGGCGTAAATGTTGCCGCCCCGGGAAAGGGCGAGCCTTCCCGCCGTCAGGCCCGGAGATGCGCCACCGGGCACGTATCGTGATCCGATGGCCAGGTCGGCGCCGCCGTCGAGCGCTGCCAGCAGCTCGGGAAGGGCCTCGGGCTCATGGCTCAGGTCGGCGTCCATCTCTATCAAGGCGGTTGCGCCCTCGGCCATCCCTTTGGCAAAGCCGGCGCGGTACGCCGAGCCGAGTCCGGACTTGGCCGGCCTCAGCACGACGCTGATCATTGCGTCGCCTTCGGCGAGCGCCTCGACGATGTGGGCGGTGCCATCCGGAGAGGAGTCGTCGACGACAAGAACATGGGCTGCAGGCACCGCCTTGCGAATGCGCTTGACGGCATTGGCTATGTTGCCTGCTTCGTTGTAAGTCGGGATCACCACCCACGGAGCGGCGCTCGGCAGGAGCTGGGTCACGGAACCTCCTATTCGCCCAATAGAGCTTACTCAGGTCGTGGTTAGACTCCCCTGTGTGCTTGTTTGGATGGACCTGGAGATGACCGGCCTGGACCCGAAGCGCGACCAGATCGTCGAAATGGCCACCGTGGTCACCGACGATCAGCTCAATGTCGTCGCCACCGGCCCCGACCTCGTGATAGCGGCCCCCGAGGAGCTGCTCGCCTCCATGGACCCCTACGTCCTCAACATGCACACCGCCAGCGGCCTGCTCGAGGTGATCAGGTCCAGCTCGGTGACACTCGCCTCGGCGGAGGAGCAGACCCTCGCCTTCCTGAAGTCGAGCCTCAAGGCGGCAAAAAGCGCCCCCCTCTGCGGGAACACCATCGGCACCGACCGGCGCTTCCTGGCTGAGCAGACCCCCTCCATCGAAGATTACCTGCACTACCGCTCCGTCGACGTGAGCTCCATCAAGGAGCTCGCGCGGCGCTGGAACCCCGAGATCTCCAACGGCGCCCCGGTGAAGAAGCGCGGTCACCGCGCCTTGGACGACATCATGGAGTCCATCGAGGAGCTGCGCTATTACCGGGACTCCTTCTTCCGGGTCGCCGGCAGCTAGATGGACCTCCGACCCGGCCCCGGCCGGCGGTAGATTCTTGCCATGGCCGACCTGCTTGCTCAGCTGACCGCGGAGATGACCGCACCCGGGCAGCGCTTCGAAACCATCGAGGAGGTCATCGCCGGCCGCACATATCGGGTCTGGAAGAACTCCCCCACCTCCCTCGCGGAGGTCTGGCGTCAGGCCGAGAGCTACGGCGACGCCGACTACCTGGTTTACGAAGACGAGCGCATCAGCTACGCCCAGGTGGCCCGGCAGGTGGCCGCGCTTCGGGAGGGGCTGGCGGCCCGGGGCGTCGCCAAGGGCGATCGCGTAGCGCTGGCCATGCGCAACTACCCGGAGTGGGTCGTCTCCTTCTGGGCGACGGTCACGCTCGGCGCCGTCGTGGTGCCGCTTAACGCATGGTGGGCGTCGGGGGAGCTCGCCTACGGCCTGGCGGACTCGGGTGCAAAGGTGGCCATCGTGGATCAGGAGCGCATGGAGCGGCTCCTTCCCGAGCTCATGGCCGGGGCGCCGCCCGGGCTTGCCCACCTATTCGGAGTCCGCTGCGAGGGCTCCAGCCTGGCCGGCGCGCGCGGCCGGCTCGCCGCCCAGGGGATTGACGCCGCTCCGCTTGCCGCGCTTCTCGAGGCGGCCTCCCCCCGGGTGGGCGAGGCCGAAATCCTTCCCGAGGATCCCGCCACCATCTTCTACACCTCGGGCACCACCGGCCGACCCAAAGGGGCTCTCGGAACGCACCGCAACATCTGCACCAGCCTGATGTCGCTCTTCTTCCTGAGCGCGCGCAACCAAAGGGCTTACGCCGCCAAGCGAGAGCCCTCGGTCCAGAACTCGGTGCTCGTTTCGGTTCCTCTCTTCCACGCGACCGGTAGCCATGGGCTGCTCGTCCCCAACACCATGGCCGGCGCAAAGCTGGTGATGATGAGGCGCTGGAACCCGGAGCGGGCGCTCGAACTCATCGAACGTGAGCGGATCAACAACTTCATCGGCGTGCCGACCATGGTCTGGCAGGCTCTCAACTCGCCGGCCCTTCAGCGCCGGGACACCTCCAGCCTGCGCACCGTGAGCTGTGGAGGAGCGCCCGCCCCGCCCGAGCTGCTGCGGCGGCTCCGCGCCCGCTTCCCCGCTGCCATCCCTTCCAACAGCTACGGACTGACCGAGACCTCCTCGGTTGCCACCAGCATCTCGGGAGACGACTACGCCCGCCGGCCCGAATCGGTGGGAAGGCCGCTTCCCGTCGTGGAGGTGAGGGTGCTCGGCGCAGGCGGCGAGGTGACCGAGGCGTACGAGACCGGCGAGCTCTGGGTACGGGGAGCCAATGTGGTAGCCGGTTACTGGAACAGACCCGAAGCCACGGCAGCGGCGATCCAGGATGGCTGGTTCCGCACCGGTGACCTCGCCTACGTGGACGGAGACGGCTTCGTCTACATCGTCGACCGGGCCAAGGACGTGCTCATCCGCGGAGGCGAGAACGTCTATTCGGCGGAGGTCGAGGCGGCGATCTACGACAACCCCTGCGTGGCCGACGTGGCGGTCATCGGCATTCCCGACCTGGAGATGGGAGAGGAGGTGGCTGCCGTAGTGCAGCTGCACGCCGGCTGCGAGGTGACCGAGGACGCGATCCGCACGGCCGTTGCGGCCAAGCTTGCCGCCTTCAAGGTGCCCAAGTACGTCTTTTTCCATAGCTCTCCGCTGCCCCGCAATGCGGCGGGCAAAGTGCTCAAGCGACAGCTTCGCGAGGAGATGGTCTCCCGTCTGGTCGAGGAGTGAGGTGGCCGCCCCCGGCGGCGTCCTGTTAGGTTTAACCTGCGATGCCCCAAACTCCCGGCGCCACCCCCATCAGCATCCGGCCCTCCTTTGCGACCCGCAAGCGCGCATACGACAGCCGCAGGCGCATGGGTCTGGCCGCCGCCGGCGCATGGGTCTGGTCACTGCTTCTCCTGGCCTTCGCCAGTATCGCCCCCCGGGCCGGCCTGGCGGCGATCCTGGCGTCCGTCGTGGTCGGCGCCGCGGTGGCGCTCGCCTCGGTCGTCTCCTACCGCCGCGAGGTGGCACGCTGGTCCGGCGGGGGCGAGAGCTGCAGTGCCGAGCAGAGTTGCGGCAGCGAGGCCTGCTCGAGCGAAGGTGGAAGCTGCCATGCGCGCCTGGAGCGGGAGACGGCCTCCGAGGTGCTGGATATGGAGCTGGAGCGCCTTCGCCTTACGCTCCGAGCAAAGTACGGCCCCGACCTCGTCTTCTTTGCGCTGTGGGCGGCCCTTGGCGCCGCCATCTCGGCACGGGCCGCAACTTCGTCGATAGCCGTTGCCGGCGGGCTGCTTTCAGTAGCCTCTGTGGCGGTCGTGGCCGCCCGGCTTCGCCTCTCCCGGCTCGTCTTCAGCCGCTGAAGTTCGTATTCGGCCACGCTATAGGGCCTTTAGTCCCAGAAAAATTATGAGACGGTAAAGGTTTTCTTTGGCCACTTGGCTTTTCGAACTCATTCGCTAATCTCTGCTTCAAGGCCGACACGAGGCGCAAACGGAGCGTAATACAGGCCGGGATCGCGGAGCTGCTACGGCGGAGCCGCGTCGATCGAGACAGAGGTTGGACCATGATGGCGTTGAGATTGGCTGAAACGACGGTTGCCCCGGAGGTGCGCCGCAAGCGGGGTCGTCCTCGCAGCGTCGACGCGCACCGCCGCATCCTCGACGCCACACTTTCCATTTGCGCGAGCGAGGGCTACCGGGACCTCACCATCGAATCCGTGGCACGCACCGCAGGCGTTGGAAAGTCCACCATCTACCGCCACTGGCGCTCCAAGAAAGACCTGATCGAAGAGGCCGTCGCCCGTGAATCGGTGAACCTTGGCCGCAATATGGACTCAGGCGACCTGGAAAAGGACCTGGGGACCTTCATCGCCAACCTGGTCGAACTGCTCTCCTCCCCCGCCGGAAACGCCATCGCCCATCTGGTTGGCGAGGCCCAGTCCAATCCGGCCGTTGCCGCGCTGGTGGCCTCCACGTGGGACGTGCATCGCCGCGGTGCGCTGGTCCAGCTTCTCGAGGCCCACCGCCCCGAGCGCGACCTCCGCAGCGACATCGACCCGGAGCGAGTCTCCGAAGCCGTGTTCGGCTCGCTCTTCATGCGCAGGATCATCATGGGCGCGAATCTCGGCCAGGCCGACGTGAGCGCAGTGGCCGACCTGGTGCTGCACGGCATGCTGGCTCCCAGGGCTGCCGGCGCTTAGCCCGCCGGGCTACGCCCCTTCGGCGTGATCCGGGGCCTCGCAGACGTGGCACTCCATCTCCAGAGTCGCGTGGCTGATCCCGAACTCCTCGGCCAGGCGCTCCTTGAGGAGCACTGAACGCTCCTGGGCGTCGTGCAGGCTTATCCCCTCCCGCATCACCAGATGCGCCGAGAGCGCCACCGAGGTCGAACTCAGGTTCCAGACGTGCAGATGATGAACGTCTTGGACACCCGGCGTTTCGAGCATCAAACGGCGGATGGCGCCGGCGTCCACCTGGCCCGGCACCGCGTCCATCAAAACGTTGGTCACGTCGAGTAGCACCTTGACCGACGCCGTTATGACCAGGGCCGAGACCGCGATGCTTGCCAGCGGGTCGGCGGCCACGAAACCGTAGCGCAGGATCAGAAGCCCGGCCGCCAGGGCGAGCACCCAGCCGATCCCATCGGAGAAGAAGTGGATCAGGTTCGCCCGCACCAACGCTGAACGCTTGTCCTGCTTGGCGAAGACGACAAGTGAGACCACGTTGACCAGCACGCCGGCGATCCCGACGGCGCTGATGTCGGCCCCGCCCGAGTGGAGCGGCCCCACCAGATGGTTCCCGAGGAGGCGCATCACGGCCGCATAGACGATGGCGACCGAAACGCCTACCAACAACAGTGTGGTGACCAGCGCCCCGAGAACCTCGGCCTTCACCATTCCGAAACTGTGCCGCGCCGAGGCCGGCCGGGTGGACGCCCAGGCTGCCAGCGCGCCTACGCCGAGCGCCCCCAGATCGGAGAGGAGATGAAACGCGTTCGAGATCAGCGCCAGCGAATGCGCAAGCAGTCCGAGCCCGAGGCTGGCCACGAAGAGGGCCATGTTGAGAACGAGTACCAGATAGAAGGGCCCCGAGCGCACCTCTCGGCCGGTCGCGGGCACCGCGTGCTCATGCTGATGGAAGTCCTGCATTCCTGACGAATTCACCTGTAGGCGGCTGCTCCTGCCAGTCTACCCCCGCCGCCCCCGCGGCCCGGGATTGCCGCCGTGGCACGGAAAGGCCCGGTGCCGGCGAACATCGGACCCTCGGTGCGATATGGTTTGCTTGATAGCGCCCGCCGCCGAAAGGAGCCGAGATGTCCTTGCAGCTAGGGGACGTGGTCCCCGACTTCGAAGCCCCGACCACACAGGGGACCATCCGCTTCCACGATTGGATAGGCGACAGCTGGGCGGTCCTGTTCTCGCACCCCAAGGACTTCACGCCGGTCTGCACCACCGAGCTCGCCGAGGTCGCACGCTTGAAGGGCGAGTTCGAGGCTCGCAACGCCAAGGTCATAGGCCTTTCGGTGGATCCCGTGGAGAGCCATCTGGAATGGGAGAAGGACATCGAGGAGACCCAGGGCCAAGCGGTCAACTTCCCCATGATCGGCGATCCCGAGGCCAAGGTTGCCAACCTTTTCGGCATGATCCATCCCAATGCCTCCAACACCTTCACGGTGCGCTCGGTCTTCATCATCGACCCGGCCAAGAAGCTTCGCCTTACGATCACCTATCCGGCCTCGACGGGGCGGAACTTCAGGGAGATCCTGCGCGTGCTGGACTCGCTGCAGCTGACCGACCAATACATGGTCTCCACCCCGGTCAACTGGAAGGACGGCGACGAGGTGGTGATCGCCACCTCCCTCAGCGACGAGGAAGCCGCACGGCGTTTTCCGAAGGGCTTCCGCAAGCTGAAGCCCTACCTGCGCCTCACCCCCCAACCCAATCGCTGACGCTCCGCAACGTACCCATGCCCGCTCTTGTCGGGCGCCCCTGTTATATGAGGGCCCAGCTCACCGCCTCGTGGCCATGACCTCGGCCCGGCATCGGGTCTCACTCTTGCGGCTTGCGGGCTCTCCTGGGTCATGAGCGCCGCCTCCCCACGGTCGTTCACTCGCGGCTGTGTCGGTCCCGTGCGCGGCGATCCACCCGCGTGGTGCGGAGTACATATACGGATTCCGCACTGTGCTGATGCTATCTATCTGCAGGTCAGAATAATACTAAACCATATACGCGATAAGTTACCGGGGCTATGCAATGGATTCCATCGCCCAAAAAATATTTAAGCGTGTCACGCGGTCGGCGGAGTATGCACTTTCGGATACACAACCGCTGTGACCAGGTATTTCACGATTGTATGCACGTTTGCATAACCGGATCAACGCCATGGATCGCAAAGCGAGCCGAAAAGATGACCCAAAAGTGAACTAGCGGTAACCTCTCGGCCAACATCAAGGCTAATTTTGTTGCGTCACCGCTTTCACAGGAGGTTCTAAGGAAAAGATGGTGTCCAAGAAAGTACGCCGCATCACAGCGGCACTAGCTTCCACCGCAGCGGCGGCAACGCTGCTTGCCGCGTGCGGCTCAGGAAGTTCATCGTCGACTTCAACCACATCCTCCGGCGGCACCAAGGTCTCCGGCGGCACGGTCAACTTCGCCGAGGGTCCCGGCGCGACCCCTAACTACATCTT
Source organism: Actinomycetes bacterium (assembly GCA_021823385.1). The sequence continues at coordinate 82 of JAKAOC010000025.1, read as the reverse complement.
CCCGCTCTCCAGCGGCGCTTATTTCTCCGTCACCAACCTCTCGCAGTTCCAGGAGCTGATGTACCGTCCGCTCTATTGGTTC
>JAKAOC010000024.1 GCA_021823385.1 Actinomycetes bacterium | reverse complement strand
AACCTGCTGCGTCGGAGTGGCGGAATAGGCAGACGCGCTAGCTTGAGGGGCTAGTGCCCGCAAGGGCGTGGGGGTTCAAGTCCCCCCTCCGACACTTTTTTACGGGTTATTACCCGTAAGAGGGACACCATGTACGAAGGCGAGCGCCAAGCCGTCCAAACACGGAATATTTGGGCAGTAGGGCTGGAGTTCGGTGAACCAGGTGCCGTCGTATTGGGCACTACGAGCCTCGCCCACGCCATTGGCCACCCTTATGCAGCCCCACTCGGCATGGCCTATAACCAATAGGCAAAATCAATAATCATCTCAGCGGTTGAAGGGTTCTGGGTCCACGCCCGGCGCAAGAATATTGACGAGTTCGCAAAGATGGCTTGCAAACTGACAGGCCTCCCCGAGGAAGAACTAGTCGAGCACTTCGAGGCCTCGCCCGCCAAGGCGCAGCTATTTCGCGAAATCCTCACATTCGCGATGGATGCGGACAACGCGGAACAGCTCGCCGCGCTTGCACGGGCGGCGGCCGACGCCGCCGATAAGGAAGTCGCTGCTCAACTAGTCGAAGTCCAAGTCTTCACCCGCGCGCTCGAACAGATCAGCCCATCACACATGATGGTCCTCCGCGCCTTAAACGATGTTTCCGGTCGAAGCGAAACAACCCTGGCGGGCGGTAGAGCGATGCCTGCGCTTACTACCGAGCAACTCGCTGCGCAACTTCCGGATTTGGAGCCGGTGATTACGTCTCTCACTAGCGGTCTCCAAACACTCGGCCTCATCGATCGGGGATCTTAACGCCTGAACTTCGATGGGACTGACCGGTGGGTCTGGACATCAACCAACGTCGGCCAGAAGTTTCTTGAACGAATATTGGCAGCCAAAGGGTTTCTCGCCACTGACGCCGAGAAGCGGAGACCCAAGACTCCGCACAAGAAGTCAGTTCACACAAATGTCGTTCTCTGAGTTGATGGTCGCCAGTAGTACCAGTTATACTGGATCTGATGAACAATCGCACCAGGTATGTCAAGACCGCCATCTCGGTGCCGGACGACGTGCTCGAAAGAGCGACTCGACGCGCAAAAGAATTGCACATGAGCCGCTCCGAACTATTCACGCGAGCCACCGACAAATTCCTAAACGACCTTGAGACAGAGAGTGTTACGAGTCGTATCAATGCGGTCATCGCTGCTACGCCCAACGACGCCAGTGAGGTTGCAGTCGCATTAAGTCGACGGGTATTGGCAAGAGATTTAACTCAATGGTGACCCTGCGTGGTGAGGTGTACTGGATAGATCTTGGCGAGTCAATTGGATCGCGTCCCGCAAACCGCCGTCCAGTTTTAGTAGTTTCGAACGATCAATTCAATAGGAGCGAAATATCCACCGTGATTGTTGCTGTGATGACAGGGAACATGATGCTAAAAGACTTGCCAGGCAACGTCGCCATCCCAAAGGGTGCCGCATCGCTATCCAGAGACTCGGTCGTCAACGTATCGAGCGTCGCAACAATCAATAAAAATGAACTCGGCAAACGCGTCGGAACGGTACCGGAGTCGATCATGCGAGCCGTCGACGCGGGCCTTCGCCTCTCGATGAATTTGTAGAAGCAATAGGTATCGCGCTTCTGTCTGAATCGACGGAGTTGCCTCCGAATGGTCGTCTCGAATTCAGCCAAGTTGACCGGCATTTGCCAGCGGCGCTTTACTTTCCTGATGCGGGAGTACTTGCACCGGGCAGTGAATTCCCGGCTCAATTCGGTCAACGATGCCACCTACATGGTCGAGCGCCTTCTGGAGAGCTATACGGGAATCTTGTGTTTTGACCCCGCAGGGCGGAGAATTTGGAAGCAGGCGGCTGAAGGATTTCGGCCGACTCGGAATCTCTCCCCGCGTCAATGTCAGGGCAGAGCGTAGCAGCCCCCTGGTTCTCCGTCGAGGCATGGCCCGCTATCGACCGAGGCTGGCGGAGGCCTCGGTCGCACCTAGTTGCGCGGATCGTTGGTTTGCCTGAGCCGGTACTAGCCCGCCAGCGCCTGGGCTTCGCCGTCGACGAAGCGAACCCCTTGGATCACCTCTGCGAGCCTCTCCGACCCCTTGATCCGCCGCGAGGATTTCTCGGCCTCAAGTGCCAGCTGGAACAGCATCGCCATTGCGGTCGCTTTGGAGAACGCCCCCTTTACACCCACGGTGCGATGAAGAAGGGTGGCAAAGGTGGACTCGATGGCGTTGGTGGTGCGGATATGGGGCCAATGCGCCCCCGGGAAGTCATAGAAGGCCAGTAGCTCCTCGGCGTCTTTGGTGAGGCAGCCGACCGCCTTTGGATACTTGTCCTCGTACTTCTCCCGAAACAGCGCGATCGCTTTTGCCGCCTCGGCCCGCGAGGGGGCCATCCACATCCGGGGGGAGCTCGGGTGTGGACAAAGCTCTACGAGGGATGGCCCAGGTGTCCGTGGCCACTGAGAAGTCCCCACTGATGGCGATCTGGGGTCCCCACTGATGGCCAAGAAAAGTCCCCACTCCTCACCCGTTCAGCAACGCGGTGCCCCTCCGGCCGGAGAGGTTGGTGGTGATTCTCCTATGGCTGTCAAGCGGCATTTTTCGCGTCCGAGGTACCGGGTTCACCTCCGCCCAGCATCGCCTGGTAACGCAACGCCAGGTCGGTGTCGCAAAGCAGTCCGCGCTCAAGCTCTGAGATTCGGTTAGGCCAGCTGCCGAGCACGTCGACGCGGGCGTCGTCGCCGTCAAGCGGGAGAGGAACTTCGACGGAGCCAGAGAAGTGGTGGCCGGCAAGATCGACACCTGCCGGGGGCGGATCTCCGCCAAGCGGCTGCTGGTACTGGCCAGTGCCTCCGGGTACCGGGGAGCGCGAGGAACTTCCGCCGCCTGGTGGCCGAGGAGAAGGCGGCCTGGAAACAGGCCAGGCGCACCAACCGGCGGCCGGCGAACTCGGCCCTGGTGCAAGCCCAAGCATCGCCTTATCGCGTTTCGCTATTCCACTGCCCCAGTCCTCTTCCCGTCAACAATCCCGGCGTTGGCACCGGGACCTGCGGTGCCATGGCCGCCATTTACGGAGGTTTCAGTGGACACGCCTGGCCAAGCGTCGCGGCCGCAGTCCAGGCGGTTGCGCCTCCCTCCCCTCCGGCCGCGTGTTCGACCACAAATCAGGTGAGCATCGGGTCAGGCACGGACGCGACCGTCTTTAGCAGCCAGGCATCCCAGGTTGCGTGCGAGGTCGCCTGGAAACTTAACGGATGGCATATTCAGCTGACCGGAGACTTGGGTGGCGGCATCGCCGGAGATGGCAGCATCCCTTGGCGACAAGTGGCCACGGCCATCGTGACGTACCTCGGCGCACATCCCCTGCCCAACGGCAGTGGTTTGCTGAACTGCGACATCGCGCCAGACGGCTTGCACACCAGTCTGGAGTGGGCAGTGGGCAACGACGTCTACGGTGCTACATTCGCACACGGTGCCACACAGGCCATCAGCTTGGCCGGCTCCTTCTCTTCCTATCCCGGGTCCTAGCCCCAAACAGGACGCACTTTCGCGGCAGGACACGGAGGAGCAGGCCACCGCTAAGCCATACTGTGAATGCCCCCAAGGAGTCGCCGAGCCCCTTTGCGCCGGCCCTTGGACGCACTCTCGTCCGCTACGGCAACTACGCGCCGACGAAGGCATCGGCCAAAGGGGGCCCGCTAGTTGGCCCGCGGCAGGGTGGGGCGGCCCGAAGCGGAAATTCCGTACAGCGCATCCGGGGGCCACGGGCCGTCGCACAGTTTGGCAGAATTTGGCCCTGCTGAAATTCGAAGGATCGGATCACCGCTCCGGTCGCTTACTGAGGCGCCCCATTGCCGGAAGCCGCACCCGTTTAAAGTGGGAGACCGGACCCCACGCTCTCGCGCGAAGTCCGGCCTTGGGTGCAAGGAAACTAGTGGGGGGTGCAGGTACTAGTTCCACCCCGGACGGCCCGATGCCGTCCGCCCGCTGCCCGCGTCTCTTTCATGACGCGGTAACCGTGAAGCTCCCCTTCATATAGCCGGGGTGGCTCATCACATATCCACCACAAGGGATGGCGCAGTACCAGCTGATGGTACCGGCGGTCTTTGCGGTGAGCGTGAACTTGGTGACCGCCATCGGCGATATGGTTTCGTTCAAGCCGAGGCTCGGAACGGTGAAGGTATGGGGCATGGCGTCCTTGTTGTCGACGACGACCTGGACCGTGGTGCCGGCCTTCATCGAGAAGAGCGACGCCGCTCCCACTCCCCCGCTTCCCACATAGGCGGGCTCAGAGCCCTCCGGTGTGGTGACGTCCTTGATGGAGACATTGACCGCGGTGGAGGAAGCGGCAGCCGTGGCCGACCCCGAACCTCCTGTCATCCACGGCGCATTGCCGGTAATGACCTGTCCCTGGGGAGTGGGAGCAGCTTGGGGAGCATTTCCGCCACAGGCAGCCAGACCCGCTCCGAGCCCGACCACTGTCGCCATTGCGGTGAGAACCCGATAGTGCACGACCTTCCTCCTGTCTTTCAGCTGCGCGTCCATCTCAGTGCCTCGCCATCCTGGGCACGCGGACCACTACCATCACCAGCGTCCCGAGCAGCAAGATCCAGACCAAGGCGGCAATTCCGAGCAGCGTCCGCACAAGGTTGACTCCGACTCCGTCCATCGGCCGCGTGTACTCATACACGCTCTTGGGCAGGCCGGCCGGGTCGATGGTCACCTTGTAGGTTTGGGTGGCACTCCCCGCTATCGTTCCGCCGGCTCCGAGTGCCTGAGCGACGAAGGTCTCCTCGCCGGTCCAGGTCGGAAGGTAGGTGACCTCGGCGACTCCGTTCGAAGCGGTGGCCGAGCCGATCTGCATCATTCCTCCGGTGGAGAAAGTCGAGGTCTTCACGTAGAAGTCCACCTTCTGTCCCGGCGAACCCGAAGCGGTCAGCGAAAGGGTGGCCTTGCCGGGGGTGACCTGGGTGACCGAGAGACTGAAAGGTGTGACCGTGCTCGCCCCGGCCGGCCGCGCCCCGCTGAAGAGGGAAAGCGCTCCGGCCATGAGAAGGGCCGCGCCCACCATGGCGGCTCCGGTCCCGAAGGCGCGACGGCCCAGGTGCGGACGGGAGCGGCGAGATGGCCGAGCCGGCGCTTCGTCGCTCCGGACGCCTTCGGCCAGGAGTACCGGCACCTTCTCGTACTTGCCGGAGGCGACGGCGGCCGTCGTCTCGGCCGAGACCTGTTCGATGGCGCCAAGGTACCCCACCTCTTCCATCTCGTCGATCGAAAAGAGCGGGACGAAGTGGAAGAGCAGCATCAGGAGCAGCGGGATGGCCGCCACGCCCGCCAAGGTGATGGTGATGGACACCCAGGTGAAGTGGTATCCACCCCAAGCTCCTCCGACCAGCGGCTGCGTGGCTGCGGGCAGGATGATCACCATGCGCTTCACCCAGAGGGCAAGCACCACGCCCACCGCCGCAACGGTCATTCCGGTCGGCGTACGGGTCTTCTTGACGGCAATCAGCACGAGCGGCAGGAGCTCGCCGGCGACGACGTAGAACCAGAAAGCGAGCGCATAGCGGCCGGTGATGGTTTGCTGGATCCAACCGGTGGTGATTCCGGTGTAGCCCTCGCCAACGAGATCGACAAAGGTCAGATAGAGGTAGACCAGCCCCAGGGCGGCCATCAGATAGCCAAGCCTTACGAAGTGGCGCGGGGTGATGAAACGCTCCAGGTGGTATCCCTTGCGGAAGGCAAACGCGGTGACCACCACCAGGGCGGTCCCGGAATAGAGGGCCGCGATGACGAAGTATGGCGGGAAGACCGTCTCAGCCCAACCGGGGCGGCTGGTCAAGGCGAAGGCCCAGGAAAGGACGGAGTGGACCGATACCGCCAGCGGAACGATGAGCAGAGAAATCAGGGTCAGAGCCCCGTGAAGCAGACGGCGCTGCTTCTCATTGCCCAGCCAGTTCAGCGAGAGGACCTTGAAGATCGTCTTACGGACTCGGCCACCCGGCGCCTCCGGGTGCCGGTTGAGTATCGCCATGTCGGGGATGAGGGGCAGATAGAAGAAGATGATCGTCGCCAGCGTGTAGGTGCTGATGGCCAGGAAGTCCCACACCAGCGGTGACGAGGTGTTCGGATAGGCGATGATGTTCAGGAAGCGCTCGGGCCGGCCCAGGTGCGGAAAGATGAACGACGCTCCAATGAGCACCGTCACCAGCGCCATGCCCTCGGCAAGCCGAGTGAGTGGCGCCCGCCAACTCTGCCCGGTCAGCCTGAGGATTGCCGAGATGACCGCGCCGCCGTAGCTGACGCCGATGAAGGCCACCACGTCCGCCAGGTAGACGGCCCAGAAAGCCTGGTCGTTATAGCCGGCGGAGCCCATTCCGTGTTGCAACTGGTAGATCCAGGCGTATACGCCGGCCAGCACAACGAGGGCCAGCAGTACCACCGCGACCCACCATTTGCGCCCATGGCGCTGCATCGAGCGGACGGCGGCCTCGCGGACCACGCCCTCCCAGGCTTCCTTGCCGGCCCCGTTCGTCGAGGCTCCGTAGGCCCGACCATCCAAATCCTGATATTCCTGCTGCACCGGGAAACCATCTCCCATCGTGTTGTTGTCGCGTGTTCCCATTTCGGCCGCCTACGAGTTCGTAGCCATGTCGGTGTCGGTGTCGAGATCCTGGCCATGGCCGAGGATGTACCAGACGCGCGGATGTGTGTTGTCTTCGGGCTTGAAGGTGACCGCGTCGTTGTCGTAGAGGTACTTGGAGAGCTTGACCGTCTCCCCCATGCCGTTGACAGCGACGTCGGTGATCACGTCGGCGTTGTAGATCGTTCCCATGGGGCAGCCGGCTGCACACTCGCTGAGCAGGCCGTTGTTGAGGTTGCCGACGCAGAAGGTGCACTTGCCGACCGTGCCTTCGCGCTGGGGGACCGGGAACTCGGGGGTCGGCTCCACCGGCAGGCGCGGATAGCTCACGCCGGAGTTCCAGTTGAAGTAACGGGCCTCATAAGGGCATGCCGCCATGCACATGCGGCAGCCAATGCAGCGGTCCTGGTTGACCAGGACCACGCCCTGGTCGGTCCTGAAGGTCGCATGCACCGGGCAAACGTCGAGGCAGGGCGGGTTCTCGCACTGCATGCACGGGCGCGGCATGTTGTAGGAGTTACCCGTGGAGTCCTGCATGGAGAAGACCTTGATCCAGGTCTGCTCCTGGGTGAGGCTGTGCGCCTTCTGGCAGGCGGCGGTACAGGAGCCACAACCGTCGCAGTTGCGCAGGTCAAGAACCATGGCCCACTGGTGAGTGGCGGGCGCTTTGGTGTCGGCCATGGTGGCCGCGCCCTTGCCGCTCATTCCGCCGCCTCCGGAGGTTCCATTTGAACCTTGGGCCCAGGCACGATACGAGATGAACTCGGCTCCCGCCCCAACCAGTGCGGCGGTGCCAAGGCCACCACCCAGGAGGCGAAGGAAGTTTCGCCGCGAGACCGGCGAGTCCTCGTCCCCGGGGGCGATCTGGGTAGGCAGTCCACACGAGCCGTTGGATGACCCGCAGCTCGCCGGTGGCTGCTCGGGCTCCCCGATTTTCAGCCCTTTCACTTGTTTGAAATCAGATTTCCAGCTCAATTCCCTGCTCCCACTAGCTGGGCCGCACGATGCGCGGCCTAAGACTGCCTGCGTGCACGTGCCATCATGTGATGTGCACGTACCCCTTCATCCAGTCGGCGGTGTTCATGGCGCCACCCATGCCCGCTGAACCGCTACCGCAAGGGGCCGCACAGATCCAAAGGAAGGTGCCTGTCTTATTGACCCGGAAGGTGTAAGTGACCGTCACCGGTTGGCTGCTCGAGGTAGCGGCCGGGATCGGGATGTTCACCAGAAGAGCCGGGATCTCGAAGGTGTGGGATACCAACTGGTTGGAAATCTCGCTCACCTTGTTCCCGTTCACCAGCTCGGTGCCACCGGTCACTGCTCCAAAGGTGGCGTCCTCGCCCCAGACTTGCCCCCAGGGGGAGGCCACAGGAAGCGGCGCGGTGCCGTCGTCGTGATTGACGATGGTGAGAACGATCGTCGCACCCGCGGGGGCACTAAAGCCCCCGGGGGTGAAGCGCGGCCACCCCGGCTTCCCATCCATCTTCCCGGTCTCGATGACCAGCGTGCGATGGATGACTGTGTTAGCCGAGACCTTCTGAGTGGAGGAGGAGGCGGCAGAGGTGCCCGACGTGCAGCCACTGAGGGTCAAGGCCGCAGCCACGACGACGCCCGCCCCGGCCGAAGCCGCCAGCGCGCGACCGCGGTGGCCGCCACCTCTCAAGCTCATGGCCCGGGGGGCCGCTTGGCTCCCCGTCCTAGCACTAGATTCCGCCGGTAAATCCATTCCGCCAACCTCCTTCTGCACTTAAAAAACCCGGATGGCCTTGGTTCGCCTAGGCGACCGTAAAGGCGCCCTTCATGAAGTTGTCCGTCGCCATTGCGCCTTCCATGCCGTCAGAGCCGCTGCCGCAAGGGGCCATGCACTGCCACTCGTAGGTGCCGGCCTTGGTGGTCTTGAAGGTGAACTCGACGACCAGCGGCTTCTTGACGCTGGTTGCGGTGGGCATCACGCCGATGGGCACGTTGATTCCCAGGGCGGGGACGGTGAAGGTATGGGACACCGCCGCGGGGTCCATGCTGGTCACGGGAGTGCCGTTCTCGGTGAGGTTGGTCACTCCGGTCGCCTTCGCGTAGTTGGCGAGGCTCGTGGGGAGAGGCGCAGTGCCGTCGTCGTAGTTGTAAATAGTCATGTCGACCGTGGCGCCGGCGGGAACCGTCACCGAACCCGGCACTACGGCCGGCCAACCCGGATCGGCGATCATGCCGCCGGTGAGAATGGTCATGGCCTCGTGCACGACCACGGGCGCGGCCTTAGGCGCAGCCGTACTCCCCGTGGACGACGAAGCGCTGGCCGAGCCACACGCCGCGAGGGCGCCACCGGCAGCCAGTGCTCCAGCGGCAACTGCCGCCCAGCGCTGACCCTTGGACCTGTTCATATAGCTTCCTCCTAGCCGGCGCACTCGGCGCATCTCCGCGTGCGCACCTTTGGAATTGTCACGGGGCACACCCCGGCCAACTCATCAAATTCTGAGCGTTCGCTGAGCGATCCATAAGCGAGCTATCACCGTGGAGCCGCACCGTAATTCCCCGTATGTCGCCCGTAACGGAGGAATGCGTCCTTATGCAGGGAAGGAGCAGGGTTTCGCAAGCGGGGCGGGGGCACTGGCGTGCATCGGGACCCGTGCGCGGCGTGGGCGGGGTCATGGTGAAGAATTGCCGGTCAAGGAAATCGCCGCCGCGCCGCGGCAGTCGTCTGCGGTCGGCTACGCCTGGGGAGTATGCCTCTGAGCTGGGACGCAGCCGTGCCTGACCGCCCACAAAGCGGCCTCGACGCGTGAATCGACGCCGAGCTTGGTGAGCAGCTTGGAAATGTGGCCTTCCACGGTGCGCACGCTCAGGGCGCACTCGTCCGCTATGCGCCGGTTGCTCCATCCCGAGGCGAGACACTCGAGGATCTGCTCTTCGCGCAAGGTCAGGTAGATATGGCCACGCCCGGGCTGGGCGGGCTCGGGTGAGGAAGCAAGAGCGGAAAACGCATGATCAAGCACCACGGCTCCTGCGGCCACCACCCTGATTGCCCCGGCCAGCTCGTCTCCGTCCACCGAATCGAGCAGGTAGCCGGCGGCACCCCAGGCCAGCGCTCGCCTCGCCAGCACCGGATCGGGTTCGGATCCGACGATCAGCACCCGGGATAACAAACGCGCCCGGTGAATCCTGGAGATAAGGTCCAGGCCGCTTCCATCTGCAAGCTCGTACGCGGCAAGGACCACGCTAGGACGCACTTGCGCAAGCATCGCTCCTGAGGCGGCGAGAGAGGCGGCGGTTCCCACCACCTCAATGTCCTTTTGCCGTGACAGCAGCTCGCAAAGGCCCTCGCGAATCAGCGAGCGGCTCTCCACGACGACGAGGCGCACCTCGACGTCCGGCCCTTCCGGAAAGAAAGGGAGCTTTCCATCGTGTCCCACGCGATGATCGTACGGCGCGGCAGCGGTGCCGACAACTAGGGAACTACGGTGTTGGTACGCATGAATCCCACGGGCTTTGCACGGGTTGCAATTGCCACGCGGCCGCACAATCCTGCATGCGACCGCCCATCATCGAGCGCCTCGATCGGCGTTGCAGGCACAGTGAATGCCCTGCTGAGATGGCCTATGCGCCTACTGAGCCAACCCAGGCGGAGACGAGTTCGGCGAGCAACTCGGGCGAGCCGGCTGCGGCTATCCGGCGCCGGACCCCGTAAATCTCCTCTTCGGGTGCGGGGCCGCCTCCCAGGCTGGCCACGGAACAGCCTGCTTCTCTGAGGACGGCGAGAGCCCCGAGGTAGTCCCAGGGAGCAAGCCCGGTTCGTGAGCAGTCGATATAGGCGTCGAGCTGCCCCGAGGCCACCATGGCCAGCTCCAGTGCCGCCGAGCCGAGCGCTCTGAACTGCCCCCAGCCAAGATGTGCGGGCGGGTAGCCGTTCACGGCGACCAGCGAGCGGCGCAGAGGGCGCTCCCCCCGAGGCGTCGTCACCGGCGCATCCATGAAATACGCGCCTTCACCCCGCACGGCGTAATAGCGGGCGTGGTTGGTCAACTCCTCGACGTAGCCGGCCACCAGCTCGCCGTCTTCGATCAAGGCGCATGAGAGGGTAAAAAGCGGAATGGAGTGCGAGGCGTTGGTCGATCCGTCCACCGGGTCGAGCACCACGACCGGGGCATCGGCATCGGCGGCTCCAGTGAAGCCGGACTCCTCAGAGTAGACCGAGAGCCCTTGGCCGACCAGGAACGGACGACAAATGTCGTCGATTACCACGTCGCCGCGGTGCTGGCCGGATCCGGCGCCGGTGGGCGACCAGTCCAGGCCCTCCTGCGCCACGGCAGCGGAGACGAGCGATCCTAGTTCGCGGAAGAGCTCGATGGCTTTGTGAGAGTCGATGTGACCATGCTAGCCAGGCCCCCACCGCTGGGTGGGTGCAGCCTTCGCCCTCTCAACCGCGCAATGACTCGGGTGTGGAGTACCACGCGTACTTCGCTCGGCGGACATAGGGATGGCTCGGAAGCAGCAGCCTGGCCGCCTGGGCCAGGCCGGCCGCGCTCACTCGCCTCAGCGGCGACAGAGGGCGCCAGGGGTCCAGTCCGTATAGCTCCAGTGCGAAGGGCGGGAGCAGGTCCACGGCTGTCTCGAAGAGCAGGTGCCAGAGCGGCCCCAGCACCGCGGAGAGCTCCCCGAAGCGCGGGTTGGAGATGTCCGAGAACGCGCGCCGTGCGCCATCCGATATGCCCAGGTCATTCACGCCTGCCATGAGTCCGACCAGCTCGCTCCACGTAGTGGCCAGCGCCTCCTTGCGCGCACCCAGCCTGAGTGCGACCTCCGACTGCTCGGCCAGGTAGAGATCGGCTTCGACGTTCGAGAGAGGGCGCACCAGGCCCGTATAAGCGGACAGTATGGA
>JAKAOC010000023.1 GCA_021823385.1 Actinomycetes bacterium | reverse complement strand
CCTGGACAAGGTGAAGAGCTTCGGTCCTGACATCATCCTGCTGGACGTGATGATGCCGGACCTCGACGGCTTCGAGGTCGCCAAGCGCCTCCGGATGGAGCGCAACGACACGCCAATTATCTTCCTGACCGCCAAGGACACCACCGAGGACAAGGTGGCGGGCCTGAAGCTCGGCGGCGACGATTACATAACCAAGCCCTTTTCTCTCGAGGAACTCTCGGCCCGTGTTGACGCCATCCTGCGCCGCACCCGTCTGGGAGCCGGCTCCGAAGGCCGGCTCGTCTTCGCGGACCTAGTGCTCGACTCCGATACTCACGAGGTGTACCGTCGCGGCGAGCCGATCGAACTCACCACGACCGAGTTCAACCTTCTCCAGTACTTGATGGAAAACGCACGCCGAGTGGTCTCAAAGGCCCAGATTCTCGACCACGTCTGGCACTACGACTTCGGGGGCGACGCCAACATAGTGGAGACCTACGTCTCCTACCTGCGGAGGAAGATCGACCTTCCTGGCGAGGCTTCTCTCATCCGCACCGTCCGAGGTGCCGGATACTCGCTCAGGATGCCGAGCAGTTACGAATCCCGGTGAGCCCGCAACCCCGTCCCCTGACGGGGGCGGCCGGCCGGCGGAACCAAGGCGTGCCATGAGCGAGGAAACCGGGAGCAGGCGGCGAAGATGGCCGTGGCGGAAGCGCCTGGGGGCAGGCGCGGAGCATTCCAAGGGTCCAAAGGCAAAATCCTCGCTCAAGTCGAAACTGGTGCTCACCGTAGCGCTACTGGTCATGGCAGGCCTGGCCGTGGCGGACATCGCTACCTACACCTCGCTTCGATCCTTCCTATATCAGCGCCTGGACGCCCAGTTGAACACCTCGATGAGGCCGACCGCGCAGGTGCTCTTCAACTCCTACAACGGAGCGGATACTACAGGCCGTGGGCTGGCGGCGATGGTGCCGAGCGGGTCCTGGGGCGAACTGGTCAGCCCGACCGGCGCGCGTTTCTCCGTGTCGTTCGTCCAGCCGGGCCAAGTGGCGATTGCGCCGCCGCAGATCAACATACAGAATTCCAGCTCCCCCGGATACCCGATCGGGTCCCCCTTCAGCGTCCAGTCCACCGACTTCAGCATCCGCTACCGCGTCCTCATATCCAGAATCGCCACCGGAAACCTTCTGGTGGTGTTGGCCATACCCGAGACCTCGGTCCAGGCCACGCTCGCCAGGCTGGCAGTTGTCACCGCACTGGTTTCCTTCGGCCTTCTGCTGGTGCTGATCTGGCTGGCCTCATACCTGATCGGACTGGGGCTGGCGCCGCTAGGCCGCATGACCAGGACTGCCGAGGAGATTGCCGCCGGCGATTTCACTAAACGGGTTGAGACCGAGGCCAAAGACCTCGAGGTCGAGAAGCTGGCGCTAACCCTCAACACCATGCTCGAGGCGCTGCAGGGCGCGATCGATGAGCGGGAGGCCTCTGAGACACGCTTGAAGCGATTCGTTGCCGACGCGTCCCATGAGCTGCGGACCCCGCTCACCTCGATTCGCGGATACGCCGAGCTGATCGAGACCGGCCTGGTGGCGAGCGAGAACGAGGTTCACGGGGCCGCCGAGCGCATCACCTCCGAGGCCAGGAGGATGGCGGGCCTGGTCGAGGATCTGCTCATTCTGGCGCGCAATGACCAGGCCAGGCCCCTCGCCCGGCGACGGGTCGACTACTCACAGTTGGTCGAGGCCGCCGTCGCGGACGCCAGAGTGGTTGAGCCGGAACGCACCATCGAGAGCGACATCCAGGCCGGTTTAAAGGTGGTGGGAGACGAGGCACGCCTCATCCAGGTGATCGCCAACCTCCTCGCCAATGTCCGCGCCCACACCCCGGGAGGCACCTGGGCGAAAGTGACACTGCGCGCGCTCCCTGGTGCGGATGATAAAGAGGGGAAAGTCCTGCTCGAGGTGGAGGACCAAGGTCCGGGCATGACGGCGGACCAGCTTGCCCACGCCTTCGAACGCTTCTACCGGGCGGACCCGTCGCGCACCCGTGCGCAGGGAGGCGCGGGGCTCGGACTCAGCCTTGTCGCCTCGATCGCAGAGGCCCACGGTGGCAGGGCCTGGATCACCTCAGCCGGTCCGGGCCTTGGGACGACAGTCTCGGTAGAGCTTCCCGAGGCAGTGCTCCCCGGAGCCGAACCGCCACAGACTCCCGGCGGCGACAAAGACGCCCCCAAGGCCTCCGCTGCGGCCGATCACCAGGACCACCTGGATCCGGGTTCCACCCCGGTGGCCAGCGAGAGCGGGCCGCCCCTGGTCACGATCAGTCCTGATCCCGCTCAGGCGGTGATAGCATCCCCACCGGGCGCCAACTGGCGCAATCGATACCCGCGGCGTCGGAAAGGACCGGAGTGACACTTCCAAGGGCGATCTATCTTCAGGAGTGGGAGCGCAATGCCTCGGTCCTCTTCGCGCTGGGCAGCTCGATTACGGAAACGGCTGTTCCGACCTGCGGCGACTGGGACGGACACGCTCTCCTCGACCACCTACGCATGGTCTACGAGCGAGCCGAGCGGCGCATCGGCACCGACCGCAACCCGGAGTTCGAGTTTGCTCCGTCGGCGCCGGAGCATGCCACCGCCCTTCTAATCCAGGCCTTCTCCTCGCTTCAGGACGCCATCGAGGAGCTTCCGGATGGCTACCCGGCCTGGAATTGGACCGGCCGCGACCAGACGGTTGGCTTCCTGATTCGGCGCATGGCGCACGAAACCTCGATACACGCCCTCGATGGGGCGCTGGCCGCCGGGGAGATCGAGTTCGACGCCTTTTTCGACCCTGCCTTCGCCCGCGATGGTATCGATGAGTTCTTCACTCTGGTCCAAGCGCGGCCGGGTGCACGCAAGGTGACCACGCAAGAGAGCTGGAGCCTGCACTTGCACGCCACCGACATCGACGCCTGCGAGTGGTTGATCGACTTCACGCCCGAAGCGATGAGCACGAATCACGGCCATGCCAAGGCCGACGTCGCCCTGCGCGGGAGCGCAAGCGCGATCTACGGCTGGGTTTGGAACCGGGTGCCCGACTCGGCCCTCGAAGTGCACGGCCGAGCCGAGCTGGCGCAGCGCTGGCGCGACGAGGTCTCCATCTGAGCCCGCGGTTCAGCCGATCGAGCCGTCCATCTGCAGTTCGATGAGGCGGCTCCACTCCACCGCGTACTCCATGGGGAGAGTCCTGGTCACCGGCTCGATGAAGCCGTTGACGATCATGCTCATGGCGGCAGACTCGGACAGGCCCCTGCTCATCAAGTAGAAGAGCTGATCTTCACCGATCTTGGATACCGTGGCCTCGTGCCCGATCTGAGCCTTCTGCTCGCCGACCTCCATGTAGGGCTTGGTCTCCGAAATGGAGTAGTCGTCGAGAAGCAGCGCGTCACAGCGCACGAAGCTCTTGGAGCCGGTGGCACCTTCGTCCACGTGCACCAGGCCCCTGTAAGTGGTCTTTCCGCCGTCCTTGGATATCGACTTTGAGATGATGGTCGAGGAGGTCTCCGGGGCGACGTGCACCATTTTGGCGCCCGCGTCCTGGTGCTGCCCCTCGCCGGCATAGGCGACCGAGAGCACCTCGCCCGTGGCCTTGGGGCCCATCAGGTAGACGGAGGGGTACTTCATGGTCAGCTTGGAGCCGATGTTGCCGTCGATCCACTCCACCCGCGCCTCTTCGTAGGCCAGTGCCCGCTTGGTGACCAGGTTGTAGACGTTGTTCGACCAGTTCTGGATGGTCGTGTAGGTGATGCGAGCGCCCGCCTTGGCCACCAGCTCGACGACCGCGGAGTGGAGTGAGTCGGTGGTGTAGACAGGGGCCGAACAGCCCTCGATGTAGTGCACGCTGGCGCCCTCGTCGGCGATGATGAGGGTCCGCTCGAACTGGCCCATGTTCTCCGCGTTGATGCGGAAGTAGGCCTGCAGCGGCATGTCCACGTGCACGCCCGGCGGGACGTAGATGAATGAGCCTCCCGACCACACAGCGGAGTTCAGGGCGGCGAATTTGTTGTCGTTCGGCGGGATTACAGTGCCGAAGTACTCCCTGACCAGTGCCGAGTGCTCGCGCACCGCCGTATCCATGTCGCAGAAGATCACACCGAGGGCCTCGAGGTCCTCCCGATTACGGTGGTAGACCACTTCGGATTCGTACTGGGCGGTCACGCCGGCGAGGTACTTGCGCTCGGCCTCGGGAATGCCCAGCTTCTCATAAGTCCGCTTCACCGATTCGGGAAGCTGGTCCCAAGAGCTGACCTGCTTTTCGATCGGCTTGATGTAGTAGTAGATGTCGTTGAAGTCGATGTCTGGCATGTTGACGGCGAACCAGGGCAGCATCGGCTTCTTCTCGAAGTTGGCCAGCGCCCTCAGCCGGAACTTGGACATCCACTCCGGCTCGTTCTTCATCCAGGTCATTTCCTTGACGATCTCGGTGTTGAGGCCCTTCTTCGGCTTGAAGACGTAGTCCTCGCGATCAGACCAGCCGAGCTTGTACTTACCGAGATCCAGGTCGACGGTGCTCATAGTTGCCTCGCAAAAAGTATTCTCCGGCGCCAGAACCTGCACCCGGCGCGCCGCACTTTGATTCCAGCCTACCCCGTTCGGGATAATTTCTCCTATCTACGTAGTAGGAAGTTTGCTCGGCGGCCGGACGGCCGGGCCAAGTGCGCATGCAGAACGGCCGGTCGGCGAGGAGGGCGCCGCGCGTCGGCGCCCTAAGGTCGTTTACGTGCCTGCCATAGACGATGCCTTCAAGAATCACCCCCTCCCACCTGCACCCAAGCGCGCGCCTGCGGTCCTGTTAGGCCTGGGTGGCGAACGGGTCGACGACTACTACTGGATGCGCGACATTTCCGATCCCGACACGACCGCCGACATCCAAGCCGAGAGTGCTTACGCCAAGGCGGTCCTGGGTGAGCTGGAGGAGTTGCGCAGCCAAATATACGACGAGTTCATCTCACGCATAGAGCTGGCTGACTCCTCGGTGCCGCAACGCAGGAAGCACTACTGGTACTACGCCAGCACCACGGAGGACTCCCAGTACGAACGCCACATGCGTTACCTGGACGGGGGCGAGCACCAGGTGGTGCTGGACGAGGACCAACTCGCGGCAGGCGAGTCCTACTTCGCGCTCGGCTCTTCAGCAATGAGCGACGACGAGGAGATCCTTGCCTACGCGATCGACACCGACGGTTCGGAGCTCTTCCGTGTCCACCTACGCGATCTTCGCACCGGCCAGACACGTGAGATCCCCCTGGCCAGGGCGACCTACGGCATGGAGCTCGATGCCGAGGCCAAGCGCCTCTTCTGGGTGGAGGCCGACGAGGCCATGCGCCCTTGGAGGGTATGGTGCTACGACCTCGAGGCCGACCGCAACGGGGAAGCCCCGCTCTTCCAGGAGGACGACGAGGCTTTTGCGGTTGCGATATCCAAGTCCAAGGATGATCGCACGCTGGTGGTCGAGACCCACTCCACCACCAGCTCCGAGGTGAGCTTCCTCGACCTCTCAACCCCCGGCGCACCTTTGGAGGTCTTCATCGAGCGCACGGAGGGGCTGGAGTACTCAGCCGAGCCCATCGGGGAGGAGGTCTTCGTCCTTTCCAACTACATGGCGGAGAACTTCCGCATCTCGCGCACGACGCAGCGGGAGCCGCGCTTGGACTCGGGAGCCGACTTCGTGCCCTACGACCCCTCGATCAAGATCGAATCCTTCGAGATCTTCGACACCTTCGTGGCCATCGAGGAGCGCCGAGGCGGGTATCAGCGCATCCGCCTGGTCGACCGCCAGGGTGGGGTCGAGTATCTGGTGCCATTCGAAGAAGGTGCATCCACCCTGGATCTTGGCCCGAACCCGCGCCTGGACGCGACCGTCGTCCGCTACAGCTACACCTCGATGCTGGTACCGCGCTCGGTGCGTGAGATCGACTTCGTAACGCGCGAAGTTCGAGTCCTGAAAGACACCGTGGTCAAGGGGGGCTTCAGCCGCGAGAACTACGTGAGCAGGACAGAGATGGTCGACGCCCGCGATGGTGCCAGGATCCCGGTTTCGATCCTGGCGCGCAAGGGGGTGGCAACCGACGGCACGAACCCTCTCCTGCTCTACGGGTACGGCTCATACGAGGCCTCCATGGACCCTGGCTTCTCCTCGCTCCGCCTGTCGCTGATCGACCGCGGATTCGTCTTTGCCATCGCGCACATCCGCGGTGGCGGCGAGATGGGAAGGCAGTGGTACCTGAACGGGAAGCTCACCAAGAAGCACAACACCTTCAATGACTTCGTAGACGCCGCCGCCGGGCTGTGCGAGCTGGGATGGACCGCGCCTGGGCGCATCTTCAGCTGGGGAGGAAGCGCAGGCGGCATGCTGGTGGCCGCGGCGCTCAATCAACGCCCTGAACTTTTCGGGGCCGTCGTCGCAGAGGTCCCGTTCGTCGATTGCCTCACCACGATCTCAGACCCCTCGCTTCCACTAACGGTGGGCGAATGGGAGGAATGGGGCAACCCTCTGGACGACTGGGAGATTTACCAGGAAATGGCCTCATGGTCGCCGTATGACAACATCCGCCCCGGGGTGAGGTACCCGCCTGTGCTCGCCACAACCGGCCTGAACGACCCCAGGGTGTCCTTTTTCGAACCGCTGAAGTGGGTGGCCAGGCTGCGCGACCAGACCAGGGATGCACGAGTTCTCTTGTGGGTTGAGGAGGGGGCCGGGCACTTCGGCTCATCGGGCCGCTTCAACGAGTGGGAGACCGTCTCCCGCCTATATGCATTCCTGGCCGCGTGCGCGTTGGAAAAGCGCTCCTAAGCCGTAGGAGAGAAGATCAGGTCGTAGGCGCCTGGCGGTGAGGTCACCTTGACCGGCACGCCATTCAAGGTGACGTTCATATAGGTCGAGGCGCCGGTGCGCAGCACCATGCTTCCCTTGACGGCAAAGGTATGGCTTTGGCCGGGCTGGAGCACAGCGTCCCAGCTGATCGTGCCGCCCACGGTGGTCGACTGCGCAAGCCAGCAGGGGGCCGTTACCGAGACGACCACTGCGTAGCTGCCGCTGGGGACCCTATAAGTGGACGAGCCGGCATTCGAGAACGCCGGCACGATCACGCTGGGCACCGTGGTCGAAGTCGTGGTGGTGGTAGAAGCCCGCCGAGGCGCGGTCGTGGTGGTCGAGCGTCTGGGAGGCGCGGTCGTCGCCGACGTCGAGCGCGTCGGCTTGCCTGACAACTTGCCCACTGCAAAGAAGCCGAGCAATGCCACCACCAGGACGGCGGCGGCAACCCCCGCGAACCTGCCCAGCCTTGGCTGCAGCCGAGTTGACGTGCCTACTGCAGAGCGTGAGGAAACCGGCTCATCCTCGGGGGCGATGATTCCAGCTTGCTCGTCGAAGACCAGAGGCGCCTGTGCGGCCTGCGCCGCTCGTTCCGCATGCGCCGCTCGTTCCGCTTGCGCGGCCTGTGCCGCTTGCGCGGCTTGCGCGGCCTGCGCGGCCTGCGCGGCCTGTGCCGCCTGTGCCGCCTGTGCCGCCTGTGCGGCTTGCGCGGCCTGTGCCGCCTGTGCCGCCTCCGTTACGGGCGGTGGCGACTCGGTTGCAGACGACTCGCTTTGGAGTCGCGCCTCTATCGGCGCCTCGCGGGAGCGCGCTTTGGTGAACCGCTCGGAAAGCGCCTTTGCGACTTCCGATGGAGGCATCGAGCGCGTAGCACTGCGCTGCTGGGGCGGCGCGGGTGGCTTGGCCCCGCCCACCATCTTGATGTGGGGCTTGGCCTCGGCGTGATGTATAGGCGCCTCCGACTCGCCAGCCTCTTCGGCGACCTTCTGGATCACGCCAATCGTCTGGCTGTAGCGCTCGATAGAACGGCGCTCCCTCGAAAAAGCGGTCGCTAGCCAACTGATCAACAGGCCGGCGATCCCCATTCCAACGAGGATGACGACCAGAAGTTTCAAGAACGGCTCCTCACCGGCAGCCGACGGGCAACGTGCCGGCCGCCAACACCAATCGATGCTACAAGCCGCCCGTGGATTGCCTCCTCGCGACCTGCACGACCTGGATTAGCGATCGCGCAGGTCGAGGATGCCAGCGCCGTAGGCGGCGAAGATCTCTTCGAGTTCGGGGCGAGAGAGCTCCTCGCGCGCTTCGAGTTCGGAGGCCACCTCCTCGACCAGCGATCTGTGCATCTTCAACAACGTCACTGTCTCGGCGTAAAGCTCGTCCAGGAGCTTCTCGAGAACGTCACGGGCCCTCGAGTCGGACATGACTCTAGCGGTCTCGTCTCCACCGACCCCGCCCAGGGCGTCCACTGAGAGGTGCATGCCCTCCAGGCCGTAAAGGCCGACGCAACGGGCGGCAATCTGGGTCGCCGAGACGAGGTCAGCGGCTCCACCGGAGCTGGCCTCACCCAGGATCACCTCTTCAGCCACCATGCCCGCAAAGGCGATGCGCACCAGAGCGTGCAGGTCGGAACGTGTTTCCACGAAGCTCTCATCCGTGAGGGCGTGCAGGGTCGCTCCGAGAGAAGCTCCGCGCTTCAGGATGGAGACCATCTCCACCACCCGATTGCGCCCGCTGGCCCAGGCCGCTACTCCGTGCCCTGCTTCATGCACCGCGATGGCTCTGCGCTGGTCGGGAGGGTACGGCTCCTGCCGAGCGAGGCCGATCGAGACGGTCAGGAAGGCCTCTTCCAGGTCTGAAAAGGACATAGCCCCCCTGCCTGAACGGGCTGCCATCACCAGGGACTCGTCAAAGAGCCGCTCGATCATGGCCGGGGTGAAGCCCATGGTTTTGACCACGATGCGCGCCCGATTGGCCTCCAGGTCCAGTTCAGGCTGGTGCGACCTTCGTGAAAGGAAGTACTCGACAAGCTCCCCGCGCTCCACGCGAGATGGCACGCCGAAGGAGATGATGCGATCGAAACGCCCCGGCCTCAACAGGGCCGGATCGAGGTCGGCCGCCCGGTTGGTGGCCGCCACCAGCAGGATATTAGGTGAGTTGGGGCGCGCCCACAGCACTTGCAAAGCCGGGAAGAGCCCCTCGATCCGCTTCTGAACCCGTGCAGCGAGGCTGGGCACCTCGAAGCTCTGCATCTGCACCAGAAGCTCAGATACCACGCCGGTGACCCCGTCGGAACCCCGCCGCCCCATGTTGGACCGGGAGGTACCAATGGCGTCGAACTCATCGATGAAGCCGATCGCCCCGCCCTCTCGGGCCGCGGCGGCGCGAAGCGCCCGGAAGTAACCCCTGATCTTGCGGTTGGTCTGCCCGTAGTACATGGCCTGGAAACTCGAGGCCGATGCGTAAAGGAACGGCACCCCCGCCTCCGCCGCCATGGCCTTGGCCATGAGGGTCTTGCCGGTCCCGGGAGGCCCTTCGAACAGCACCCCCTTGCGCGCCCGGCCGCCGAGCACCGTTTCGAATCGGTCACGGTACTCGAATATCTCCAGCGTCCTGCGTACATCCTCGAGTTCGGGGCCCAAGCCCTTCACGTCGTCGAAGCCGATCTGGATATCGCGGGCGTTGAAGCGCACGTGCGGCGAGCGCCCCAGGAACAGCGCCGGACCCACCATCACCACCAACAGCACCACGACCAGTATGGCGGGCACAAGGTATGGCGAGGTGGGTAGGTGCACGTTGAACGAGACCAGCGGTCCACCACTGGCATACAGATAAAGCCGGTAAACCGCCAAGACGAAGAGCAGCCCCAACAGCAGCAGAAGCCTCCGCCCCCGCGCCTGTTTCCAGCGCTCGCGTACCAGCTCCACGTCCGTGGGCGGAGTGAAAATAGCAGCCAGTGGCGCTGCGGCACCCGTCGCGGGCGAAGATTCCGTCATGTCCCACCCCCGCCACATAAAACGTTTCCCATATGCGATCCTAGACCGCAGCCAGGGTTGCCGCAAGCGGCTAGGTGCGCAGGACCGCGCGGGGCCGCAGGTGGTCGGGAATGCCTGCGCGGCTCGGGTTTGCCTGGTCACGACCAGAAAGCACCGGCTCAGATGCCGGCCAAGCGGCACCGATTTCGGGGTCGTTCCAGGCCACACCCAGCTCGTCCGAGGGGTTGTAGTAGCCGTCCACCAGGTAGGTGAGGATCATGTCGGTAACCGCGTAGAAACCGTGCGCCACTCCGGGCGGAATGAAGAGCCCGAGGCCGGTGGAATCCCCCAGCTCAATCTCCAGCGTCGCACCGTCAGTGGCCGATCCCACCCTGAGGTCGTGCAGCACCACGTGCGCACGGCCGGTCACCACGTACCAGTAGTCAGCCTGATGAAGGTGGTAATGCAGGCCGACCAGCGAACCGGCCTGTTTGTCCGAACGTGACCCCTGCACCATCTCCCGGCCCAGGCCGAACCAGGCACGGCGGTACGTCTCGGTGAAACGGCCTCTGTCGTCCCCGAACGAGACCGGGTGCACGATCACCACACCTTCGATCGTCTCGGAGTTCTCCAACCTGGTCGAGCTCACGTCCCCTCCTCGGTCTTACGCCCTCGACGATCCTAAAGGGCGCCGGTGGCTGCCGCGTGCTGATCGGAGAGCAAGATGACCTCGCCTTGACGGGCTGCGGTAACCCGCAACCCGTGCGGGGCGTAACGCGCGGCCAGCTCCCGCTCCACCGCAACCAGCTCGGAGTCGGTGTGCAGCGGATCGTGATGGAAAAGTACAAGGTGCTTTGCACCGGCCCGGTGAGCGAGGGCCGCCGCGTATCCGGGTGTCGAGTGTCCCCAGTCGCCTTTAACCGCGAACTCGGCCTCGCTGTACTGGGAGTCGTGAATCACCAGATCGGCGCCACGGGCGAGCCGCAGCGCCCTTTCATCGAAGGCATCCAGCGCGGAAGGCGCCTGGTGGTCGGGGATGTAGCAGATCGAAAACCCGTCTGCCTCGATGCGATAGCCGTAGGCGGTGTCGGTGTGGGGGACTTCTAGCGCAAGCACCTCAACCCCCGAAGCCGGCAGGTCGAAACGGCTCTCGTCGATCCTGAAGACAGAGATCTCCCCTCGATACCTCAGCGGAGAGACCGGGAAGTAGGGAGGCGCAAAGAGGCGCTCGAGTGGGCCGCTCCCGTCCGGCGTAAAGATCCTGAGTCTGGCACCCTCTACATCGATGGGACTGAAGAAGGGCAACCCCTGGACATGGTCGAAGTGGTAGTGGCTGAGAAGGGCTGAGGCCCGCACTCGCGTTCCGCGCGAAAGCCCCCGCGCATATGCGTCCATGCCAGTGCCCATATCAAGAAAGACCGGCTCGCCTCCGGCCTCGACCACCACAAAGGACGTGTCCCCGCCGAAGATCGCGTGGTCTGGGCCGACCACCGGGCGCGAACCCCGGGTTCCGTAGAAGCGCACCGAAACCGTCACAGAGGAAAAACTAGCCAGTTTCCGACCCCTGCTGGAGACGACCGGCGTGCGAGAGCGGGCACATGTGACGAATCACACACGGGCCACCGCGGCGCAAAGGTGCGGGGGTCGACTCGGGCCGGCGCCGGCTTCGAAAGCCTCTCAGCTGGCCTGGAACTGACCGGTGCGCTGCAGCATGACCTGCAGATCCTGGGGCGACGAGGCGGCCATGAGGGCCTCTTT
>JAKAOC010000022.1 GCA_021823385.1 Actinomycetes bacterium | reverse complement strand
TGACGCCTTGGTCCCGGAGATGGTGTCCCGGATGCCCGCGCCCGCGAATGATACGTAGGACAAAGGCTTCGCTACACGCCGGTCTGGATAGGAAATACAGCCGTAACGTTGGCCGGTTAACGTGAAGGCGTGGCTCGTTACCTTTTGAGGATCTGGTTGGAGGATCGCCCTGGGGCTCTGGGGGCGGTGGCGTCCAGAATCGGTTCAGTACGAGGCGATCTGGTCGGCATCGAAATCCTCGAGAGAGGCGGCGGCCGGGCTGTCGACGAGATTGTCGTGGAGATTCCCGATCCCGAGCTGCTACACCTGCTTGTGCGCGAGGTGCACGAGGTCGACGGGGTGGAGGTGGAAAGCGTGCGTGAACTCGACACCCCGCACGACGTGCGCCTGGATCCGTTGGAGATCACCCTCAGGCTGCTCGCCCGCGAGACGCCAGAACAGGTGGCGGGCGTGCTCACCGAGCAGATGCGCGAAATGTTTGAGTTCAACTTCGCCGCGGTGGTCGATACAGCCGCTTCTTCCATCGTCGCGGAGGCGGGCCAAGCACCCGAGGTCTCATGGCTTGCGGCATTTGCCCGTGGAGGGGCTCTTCTGAACGGGAATTCGGCCGTGGCCGGCCACGACGAGGAGATGGTCGTCTTCGGCCTCGACTTCCAGGGATGGAGCTTCGTGGCCTCCCGGCGTGAACTCGCCTTTAGGGCGCTCGAGCGCTCCCAGGCCTTCATGCTCTGCTCCATCGCCGGCAGATATTGCCGGGTTCTGGCCGCCGTCAGCGATAGCCCGGCAGGGGGTTAGATCGCGAAATCCTCCCCGGACCATACCCCATTGCGGTCGGGCCGAATTTGCGCGGCCGACGTGTGGCCGACCAAAGTGGCTTCCAGGTCGTCCACCCGGTTGACCAGCGTCGCCAGGCTGCGCCCAAGAAGGTCGGGAAGAATCGGGTCGGTGGCGTCGTCGCCGCCGCGCTTTCCGTTTCTCGGGGCCGGGGCCTGAGACCGGCTAACCACTTGACCGGGTATTCCGACCACGACCGAATTGGGCGGCACATCTTTGACCACCACGGCATTGGCGCCTACCCGGGAGTCATTCCCCACCATGATGGGCCCGAGGATCTTGGCTCCGGCACCGATGACCACCCGGTCACCGATGTCGGGGTGGCGCTTGCCGGGTTCGATGCCCCTGCCGCCCAATGTGACGCCGTGGTAGATGGTGACGTCGTCACCGACAGTCGCAGTCTCTCCCACCACCACGCCCATGGCGTGATCGATGAAAAGCCCGGCTCCAATTGTTGCTCCGGGGTGGATCTCAACGCCGGTGAACCATCGCATTGCGAAGCTGAGGGCCCGCGCGGCGAACTTCTGGTCACGAACCCAGAACCAATGAGCCACCCTGTAGCCCCAAATGGCGTGCATGCCGGGGTAGAAAAGCAGTATTTCCAGCGGGTTCCGTGCCGCCGGATCCCGGGCCATTGCGGCCCGGATATCCCGGCGCAAGACTTCGAGCATGCTATTCCCCCAGATCGGCAAAGAGAGCGGTGCTGAGATAGCGCTCTCCGAAGGACGGGATTATGACGACGATGAGCTTGCCCTTGTTCTCCGGCCGCTTTGCGACCCGGACCGCGGCGCTGATGGCCGCTCCCGAGGAGATGCCCACCAGGAGCCCCTCTTCCCGGGCTGAGCGGCGCGCGTTGGTGAACGCGTCCTCGTTCTCGACCGCGATCACCTCGTCGACGACCTCTGACGAATAGTTCTTGGGGATGAAGCCTGCTCCGAGCCCCTGGATGGGATGAGGGCCCTTCACCCCGCCGGACAGGACGGCTGAGGCGGCCGGCTCGACCGCGATGATCTGCACCGACGGCTTGCGCTCCTTGAGCACCGCCCCGACCCCGGAAACGGTACCTCCGGTGCCCACGCCCGCCACCACGATGTCGACCTGTCCGTCGGTATCGGCCCAGATCTCCTCGGCCGTGGTGCGGCGGTGAACATCCGGGTTGGCCGGGTTCTCGAACTGCTGGGGCATGAAGTAGCGCTTGTCCGCAGCCACCAGCTCCTCGGCTTTTGCTATTGCACCGGTCATGCCCTGGGCACCCGGCGTGAGAATGAGCTCGGCGCCGTAGGCGCGCAGCAGCATTCGCCGCTCGTTGCTCATCGTCTCGGGCATCGTGAGCACGCAGCGGTAGCCTCGCGCCGCACAGACCATGGCCAGTGCGATCCCTGTGTTGCCGCTGGTCGGCTCCACAATGATCGTCTCGGGCCCGATCAGCCCCGCCTTCTCGGCGGCCTCGACCATGGCCAGGCCGATGCGGTCCTTGACGCTGTGCGCCGGATTGAAGAACTCGAGCTTGGCGGCCACCGTGGCTCCGGCGCCCTCGGTCATCTTGTTCAGCCTCACCAGAGGAGTACCGCCGATCAGCTGGGTTACATCGTCTGCAATCTTCATCTTGCCTCCCTCGGCCGGTTCAACACTCCAACCTATATGTGAATTCCGACTTTCTTCATCGGATTTTGCCACACGCTGGGAATTGTTGCTGAAATCGGGCCTTGAGCGGCTTCAGGTGCCCTCGTGCCCGAGGGTTTGGGGGGCCAGCCGTCCCAGGTAGCGCCGGTAGAGCCGGCGCCTCGAACCCGCGGCGGAAGCGGATCCCCTGGGAGTGAACTCGCCGGCGTCGGCAGGGAAGGGGACGTCCTCGAGAGCAGGGAAGAGGCCCACCGAAAGCCCGGCCATGAGGGCGGCCCCGAGAGCGGTTGCCTCGGGCGAGCCGGAGCGCCTCACCGGAAGCTGGAGCTGGTCCGCCTGGATCTGGCAGAGCGACTCCGATCTGGTCATGCCGCCGTCCACCATAAGGAACTCGAGCCTCGAGCCGATGGCGGCTTCCATCGCCTCTGCGACCTCTTCCACGCGCAGCGTGACACCTTCGACGGCGGCGCGGATCAGCTGGTCGGCAGTGGTCGACTGCGAGATTCCGAAGACGCCCCCTTTCACGCCGGTGATCCAGTGCGGCGCGCCCAGACCCTGGAAGGACGGAATGAAGACCACCCCGTCACTGGTGCGGGTTCGTTGCAGAACCGCCTCGATCTCCTCATAGCCCGGGAGTATCCCGAGCCCATCGCGCATCCAGCGCATTACCGCTCCGGTCGTGAAAACCGACCCCTCCAGGCAGTAGGTGGGGCTTTCGTCCCTGATTCGCCAGGCGATGGATTCGAGCACCCCCGACTCCGGACGTGAGCGCGCCGATCCTGAGTTGGCAAGAAGGAAGTTGCCGGTCCCATAAGTGTTCTTGGCCGTGGCAGGGACGATGCAGCCCTGGCCGAAGAGCGAGGCCTGCTGGTCACCGATCATGGCGGCGACTGGCACACCGGCAAAAGGGAGGCCCGGTGCCACCGGGTAGGCAAGGCCGGCGGTCGGTACCACCTCGGGCAGCGCCCGTAGGTCCACTCCCAGGAGTTCGGCAAGCTCGCGATCGAAGGTGAGCGCCTCGATGTCGAGCAGCATGGTCCGGCTCGCGTTGGAGAGGTCGCTGACAAAGGGTGAGTCGGCGCGACCGCCGGTGAGCCTCCAGAGCAGGTAGGCGTCGAGGGTGGCGTGCACCTGATGCCCTGGTGTGGTGACGATGCCCTGGCGTCCGAGCCAGGCCATCTTGGTGGCCGAGAAATACGGGTTCACCACCAGCCCGGTTCGTAAGCGGATCTGCTCGGCATGACCGGTCCGGGCAAGTTCAGCGCAGAGGGGAGCCCCGCGGGTGTCCTGCCAGGAGATGGCCGGGTAGAGGAGCGTGCCGTCGCGGCGATCCCAGGAGACCACCGTCTCGCGCTGGTTGGTGACGCCGATCGCAGCCACGTCGCCGGCCTTTTCGCCGAGCCGTTCGGCCAGCTCGGCCAGCACTCGGATCGATCCACCGGCGAGGAGCTCGGAGTCCTGCTCCACCCAGCCCGCCGTGGTGGCCTTGACCGGAACCTCCCGCGCGGCGGCGTCGACCACATTTCCGTGCGCATCGAAGGCGATGGCGCGAACGGAAGAGGTGCCGGCATCAAGTGCAACTAGAAGCTCCATGCCACGAAACTAACGGCCCCGAAGGTCAAGTTGCCGGGCTTGGCGGCTTTATGGCCGGTTGAAATCCTCCCAGACAAGGCCAAGTCCATCCACCAGGCCCACCCGAGGTTCGAATCCCATTGCGCGAGCCTTGGCGATATCCACCCTGACCCCACGCATCTCCCCGCTGCGAGCTGGGCCCCAAACAACGGGAACCTCCCGCCCGATGGCTTCCTCGGCGGCGGATATCACGTCTCGCACGGAATGGCTCTGGCCGGCGCCGACGACGACCGGCCCCACCAGACCGCGCCCGAGTGCAAGGAAGAAGGCCTCCACGACGTCCGAGGCGTAGACGAAGTCACGCCACTGCAGGCCGTCCCCGTAGATCTCGAGCGGCTTGCCTCCGAGCACGGCTCGCATGATTCGTGGGACGATGGAGTCCTTGTTCTGCATCCCTGTCCCGTAGACGTTGGTGAGTCTGACCGAGGAGCAGGCGATCCCGTAGCTGCCCGCATACGCACTCAACAGCATCTCGCCGGCCGCCTTGGTCGCCCCGTAGGGCGTGAGGGGCGCCAGCGCGCTCGCCTCGGTGATGTGGGGATCCGTGCTCTCGCCCACCACGGCGTTGGTCGAGGCGAGCACGAAGGAGCGTACACCCCGCTGGCGGGACAGCTCCAGGAGATTTTGGGTGCCGGACAGGTTGGTCTCGAAGACCCCCTGCGGGTCCGACTTCGATTCGAGCACCGAGGTGCGCGCGGCCATGTGGACGACGGCTGTGGCCTGTTTGGGAAAAGCCTCGGCAAGCGCAGCCGCATCGGTTATGTCGCACTGGCGGGTGTCGAGCCCGGGATCGGTGGAGGGCCGTTTGTCGATGTTGATAACCCGATACCCCTCGATAGCAGCGCGCGCCGCTATCTTCGAGCCGATGAATCCGCTCGCACCGGTGACAACCAGCATCTCTGCCATCTTCGCTACTTCCCGTTCTTGAGCTGCGCCTAGGGGATCCTAGTGTCCCTATTGGCGGCGCTGGATCCGAACTAGACTGGTCGGCGTGCCAAAATCGCTTCGATCTGCGCTGGACTGGCTCGACAGCGAGCTGGGGAAGAAGGCGTTCCGCTACACCGTCACTTCGGGCGTATCGTTCCTGGTCTCCCAGGTCTCGTTCGTCGTCTTCTTCGCGGCCCACATCTTTGGTGCCAAGTACTCTTCCATAACCGCCACATTGATCGGCGCGGTCCCCTCCTACGTCATGAACCGCTACTGGGCATGGGAGAAGAGGGACACCAACCGTCTTTTCGGCGAGGTCGTGCCCTACATCATTATGGCTCTCATATCTCTGGCTTTCTCCACCTGGGCGACTGATTTCGCGGACTCCCACAAGGGCTTGGTGTCCGGCTCGCACCTCCTCACCGTCGTCTGGGTGGATGGCGCCTACATTCTCTCGTTTGCGATTCTCTGGATCGCCAAGTTCGCGTTCCTGAACCGGATCCTCTTCGCTTCCAGAGGCGCCGGTCCCGCGCTAGCGCTGGCGGAGGACTCGTCCGAGGACGGCGAGCCCGAGCGGGCCAACTGACCTTCAGGAAGACGCCGGGCGCGTCCTGCGGAGATAGATCAGCACAGCCAACAGCCAGATCAGACCGAGCAGGCTCAGAACGGCGCCCGTCTTGAAGCCGGGAGTCGCATAGGTGAAGCTGACGGCCACCTGCCCAGCGGGAACCGGTGCGCAGATCAGGATCCCACAGCTCGAGGCGGCCAGCGAACGTGTGCCGAAGGCGCCGGTCTCGGTCACCGTCCAGCCGGGCGCATACGCTTCCGAGATGGTCATGGTCGTTGCCGTAGCCGCCTGCACCGTGTAATCGAAGCGTCCGTCGATTCGGGCCGTGGCCGAAAGCACCTTGGGGGAGTGGTTGCCGGCAAGAGGCATGGGAGTGGGGACGGCCGCATTGCGATACTTGCGGACCATGGGATCGATGTTGCGGCGATGGAAGAAGTCGAGTCCGGCGAAGCTGCCCGAGTAGCTCCACTGAGTTGGAGTGAGCGAGGAGGAGAGGTTTCCGTTGAGGGTCCAGTATGAGGTCCCCTGGTCGATCGAGACCCCTGCGGCTATGGCGCCGGCGGGATCGTAGACGCCCGACGGGATGCGCTGATCCGCAACCACCTGGTTGAAGGTTACGTCTGCCGGAAGGTCGAACGAATAGAACGGGATTCCGGATCGTGTCGAGACGGTCCCTGGAACGGGCGTGGCCCAGGTAATCGGTCCCTGGGGCGAGAGGCGGACCCCGATGCGAATGATGGACCCTATTCCGAGTCCCGACGCTTGCTGGAAACCATTGGAGCCCGATACGGCGAAGTCGAGCAACAGCCTGGATGCCGTTACCGGCCTTCCCACGAAATCCGCCACCCGCTGCGTGCGGGAGGCGTGGCCAGGAGCGGTTTGCCCGACCGAGATCGGAGCGGGTATTCCCGCAGGCGATGAGCCGGCCGGGATGATGTTGAAGAAGTAGCCCGGCCCCATTATCGCGGTGTTCAGCTCGAGTGCCGTGCCGAGGTTCGTATAAAAGGCGGCCGGGTTCATGTTGGTGCGCTTATGGGAATTGGTCGCGGTATCGTAGCTCGCCAGCGTGAGCGAGGAGTAGCCGGTCGTCGATGCGACGTTGTCGTAGATCCAGGTGTTCGAGCCACCGATCTGGGTGATGTTGGACCAGTAGCGGTTCTGGGGGTCGTAGACCGCCAATCTTCCCCCGGCCGCGCGCACCTGCGCGGCCAGGAACCGGTCTCCTGCGGCCTTGCCCGAAGCGAGCGCAGGGGTGATATTGGTGGCGAAGAATCCCTGGTAGTTATAGGCCACAACGTCGAGAATCATGAGGGCGGCCAAGCTGAGTGCGAAGGCCGTGTGCGGCAGGCGCCGGCGATATCTGACCACGCCTATGAACAGGGCAAGTATCAGGATCTCCGTTGCGGAGCCGGCGGCGACGAAGTCGAAGCCGCGCGACCACGTCGGCACCGACTTCCCCGCGCTCACCATGGGGCTCGAGAAGAACATGGCGGCCGTCTCGGCCAGAATGACGCCGATCAGCGCCGTGGAGATTACGGTGGGCGCTCTCTTGCTGCGCGGAAGCGCGAAAAGCCGTTGCAGGCCGAACCCCGCCAGCACCTCCAGGTAGAAGTCCAAGGCGAAGATGTTGCGTGCCGGGAGTCGCTGCTTGTCGTAGAGGGGCACGTGAAGCAACAGCGTCTCCAAGGGTGTGGCGGCGCCGAAGGCCGCCACAGTCGAGAAGAGCGCGGCCCAGCCGAGATCCTGGAGGGTCCGTGCCGCTGAGTAGGGGAGAGGGGAGCCACCTCGGCCCCGCCTTCTCGCTACCAGCGCCCCGAACGCGTATATGGCGAGAGCCAAAGGGATGATCCCGACGAAGATCTGGACTTCCTCGTAACTGAAGGGACCGAAATAACCTGCCTGCCCGCCCCTTGGAACCGGGCCGCCGAAAAGGAAGGGCGAAGTCAGCATCAGGAAGGATGCCGGCGTGGCGGGACCACTGGCGAGGAATGCCTGGCTCAGGTGCCCTCGCTGGGACACGCCTATGAAAGAGAAGGCGGGGATGAGCTGTGCGGCCGGCAGCAGGCCGGCGGAGAGCAAGAAAGCGAGGGAAAAGGGGGCAAGGTGGCGAAGGCGGACCCTGGAGCGGACGAGTTCGATTACCGCGAAGACGGCGAGGAAGGCCGCCTCGTAGATCATCGCCTCAGGTGCACCCGCCAGCACCACCAGCGCGTAGGAGACGCCTAACAGGAGGCCGGCTCCCAGGGCATCGCGCCCTCGTTCGGCCCTGGTCAGCTTGATGATCCCTATCACCATGTAGGGAAGCATCGCGAGGCCGCCGACCATATCGGTGTGGACGATCTCTGCGGCGAAGTACCCCAACAGCGGAGCGGGAGCGGAAATCAGGAGGGCCGGAAGACGCCGCACCCCGAGCTGGTCGAAGAGCCAGTACATTCCCGCCGCGAACACCGCGTCGATCACGCTCATCTGAACGATGAATGCCCAGTTCGGAGGGAGTATCGCGTAGAGCGCGGTGAGCGGGTAGAAGGATCCTGAATTGAGACCGGCCATGAGCGGCGTCCCCGACCAGGAGAACAGATTCCAAAAGGGCAGGTGGCCGGAGCGTATGATCTCCCCGGTCAGATAGCGCAGGGGATTGAACTGCAGGTAGACATCCTCGAGGATGAGGATCCGGTCCCAAAGCAGCGGGAGCGAGTTGACCGCCAGGAAAACAAGGGCCATTACCGGGCCGAACCAGCGATGGCCGTAGCCGCTCGCCCTCCTACCGAGAGGCATCTATGCGGCCCTGGCTACCTTCGCCCTGGCTTGCTCCCTGCGCAAATCGCGCGTCAACAACATTTCGCGCAGCGAGGTGGTGACCACCGCCCGCGTGTACGACATCGCATATCGCAGATTGCGCCCCTTCTTGGTGGTGCCGGCGTAGCGCGGCTTCATGACCACGGGGACTTCCGCCAGTCGTCCGCCCGCGAAAAGGGCGGATATTAGCAGTTCAGAAGACTGATATTGCGGCTGCTCCAGTCGGAGCTGCTCCAGGAGGAGCACCGATATGGCGCGAATGCCGCTAGAAGTGTCCGTGATCCGCGTGCGCGTGACCAAGGAGATGAGCTTCGCGAAAAAGACCACGCCCATGTCCCGGAACCGATCGCCGACCTGGGTCTCGCCGAGGGATCGCGAACCCTGGCTGATTTCGGCCCGGCCCGTAACCACGGGGTCCATCACCAAGGTCAGATCGGCGGGATCCCATTGGCCGTCCGCATCCACGATGGCAACGACCTTGAAGCCGTAACGGATTGCGATGAGATAGCCGGAACGCAATGACGCGCCCTGGCCCCTGTTGATCGGAGAGCGGACCGCGCTCAGGCCGAGATCCTTGGCCACCGCCAGGGTGTCATCGCTGGAACCATCGTCAACAACCAACACCGCCGGCTTCACGCCACCGATTGTTTCGGGAATGCGCGATGCCACATAGGCGAGAGATTCCGCTTCGTTGTAAGCGGGAATAACGACCAGGTAGGGAGACGGTGGACGCTCGACCCACATTGACCGGACCTGATCGAAGATCTCGGCTTCCACCTGGTCGGAGTCGTCCAGCGCGAACTGGCGAAGTGTCGGTGCGTTCTTCATGCCTGAGCTTCGATCTAAACCCTACTTGATGCAGTTCGCAGTCCCAAACCGCACAGCCTGCTCAACATCCTCGCAGCCCCACCTGGGTCCTGCGGCGGAGCCTGCTGAGCACACGCTGGGCATTTTGGGACCGTCCTTGCCTCCAATCTAGACGACGCGGGACCTCCGCTCGGCTATTTTCCCTGGTGGCGGGCACGCGCTGCTACTACATCTGTAGCAGACGGCCGTGTGGTGCCTGAGCCGGCCTTTGGGCCGCAACCAATGTCCCCGATCGGCGTCCTGCGCTCGCCGGCGCCGCGTAGCATGGTCTCCTGGCCTGACACGGTCGCCGGAAAATCGTGGCCGAGCCGGAAATCACAAAATTGTTATTCAACCCTTTACGACGGCACCAACCGCAGGATATAGTGTTCGAACCGAGCATCGTCACAACATCTTGTGTTATTGAACCGACGTGCATTGTCTAAGACTTGCCCGTGGCGAAGCTGGTCGGTGTCCAGTCCGGACAAGAGGGCTGATGCAAAGTACAAATCTTTTCGGGGGTCCATCTCCGAGGAGCAACCGCTAGAAGGGAACTGACAAAGTGGCGATAATCCCACAGAGCCTGAACCTCGGCATCCGTAGGCATTTCACAGAGCCGGGAGCCGATCCGTACAGCTACGTGACTTGGGAGCGGCGTGACTCGCGCATCACCAACTACCGCGACGGCTCGGTTGCCTTCGAGCAGCTGGGAGTCGAGGTGCCGTCCTTCTGGTCGGTGAACGCCACCAA
Organism: Actinomycetes bacterium; assembly: GCA_021823385.1. The sequence continues at coordinate 1,597 of JAKAOC010000022.1, read as the reverse complement.
TATCCTGGCCCAAAAGTACTTCCGTGGGACGTTGGGGACCGCCGAGCGGGAGTCCTCGCTGCGCCAGGTGGTCGACCGAATTGTCGACACCATCACCAAGTGGGGCAAGAAGGACGGTTACTTCGCCGACGAGGAGACCGCCCGCGCCTTTTCCGATGAGCTCAAGTACGCCATGGTCAACCAGATGGCAGCCTTCAACTCCCCGGTGTGGTTCAACATCGGCGTCGACGGAGTCCCGCAGCAGGCCTCGGCATGCTTCATACTCTCAGTCGAGGACTCCATGAGTTCCATCCTCAACTGGTATACGGAGGAGGGGACAATTTTCAAGGGCGGCTCGGGAGCAGGGGTCAACCTCTCCAGGATCAGGTCCTCCTATGAGCACCTAAAGGGAGGGGGCACCGCTTCGGGCCCGGTCTCCTTCATGCGTGGGGCGGACGCCTCGGCGGGGACCATCAAGTCCGGTGGCAAGACCCGGCGTGCGGCCAAGATGGTGATCCTGGACGTCGATCACCCCGACGTGGAGGAGTTCATCTGGTGCAAGGCGGTGGAGGAGCGCAAGGCGCGCGTTCTCCGGGATGCCGGCTTCGACATGGACCTCGACGGCAAGGATTCGCATTCGATCCAATATCAGAACGCCAACAACTCGGTGCGGGTAACCGACGACTTCATGGAGTCGGTTATCGAGGGCCGCGATTGGGAGCTCACCGCTGTCACCAACGGCTCGGCGATCAAGAAGGTTCCCGCCCGGCAGCTCTTCCGCGAGATCGCCGAGGCGGCCTGGGAGTGCGCGGATCCGGGACTTCAATACGACACGACCATCAACCGTTGGCACACCGCGCCGAACCACGGGCGCATCTCGGGGTCGAACCCGTGCTCGGAATACATGCACGTCGACAATTCGGCCTGCAACCTTGCCAGCCTGAATCTCCTCAAGTTCCTGCGCCAAGACAACACTTACGACACCGAGAGCTTCCTCCACGTAGCCACGCTCATCTTTGTTGCGCAGGACATCCTCGTCGGCAATGCCGACTATCCGACTGTGAAGATCGGTGAGAACTCCCACAAGTTCAGGGAGCTCGGAATCGGGTACGCGAACCTCGGCGCGCTGCTGATGACGCTCGGCCTTCCTTATGACTCCGATGGTGCCCGAGCGGTGGCCGGCACACTTACCGCCATGCTCACCGGCAATTCCTATGCGGTATCGGCGCGCATGTCGCGGGCGCTAGGGCCCTTCCCCGGCTTTGTGGCGGATCGCGAGGCCATGCTCAAGGTGCTCGGCATGCACCGCGATGCGGTGGCCCACATCGATGCGTCGCTCGTTCCCGGGGAACTCCTGGACTCCGCCCGCTCGTTGTGGACCGAGGCCGTCGAAACCGCCGAGGTGTACGGTGTCCGCAATGCCCAGGCGTCGGTGCTTGCTCCGACTGGAACCATCGGCCTGCTTATGGACTGTGACACCACCGGCGTCGAGCCGGACCTCTCGCTGGTCAAGAGCAAGAAGCTCGTGGGTGGCGGAACGATGTCCATCGTCAACCAGAGTGTCCCCAGGGCACTCGGCCAGCTCGGCTATAGGCCCGATGACGTGGAGAGGATCGTA
>JAKAOC010000021.1 GCA_021823385.1 Actinomycetes bacterium | reverse complement strand
CTCCACCACCTACTCCGCCACCTGCAGCGGGACCTGCGTCGCCTTCACCGGCTTTGGCACCATCGACGGCTCCAACAACCTGCCGAGCTACTTCTTCTCAAACGCGACATCGAGCCTGTCCCTCAATGCCTCGGCGAGCAGGACCAACACGTTGGACCTGACACAAGCTCCGGTGACCTCCTCCAACCCGCTCGCAGTCGCGTACACGGGGACCTTGAGTGGCACGCTGACAGGGTCAGGGTCTTCTCTTTTCACCGGCTTTACCGGGTTTGTCAGTACGCCAGGCGTTGTCTACACGTTCGCGACGCCGCTGCCGGGGGCATTGACCATCACTTGTCCTGCAAGTACCTGTACTTCCACTGCGACCGCGCAGACGCTGAATTTTGCCGCCCTGGCCACCGCGGTCACCGCCAACTTCACATCCTCGATTTCCTCGGCCGCGATCAGCGGGGGATCAAGCGTCAGCTTTTCGGGCCCGACGGTCTTCATCGCGCCCTCCGGGGTGGCGAACACTTACGACGTCAACTCGATCGCCGCTAACGACACCATCGAGGGATCGGTCGTTGGCGACACACTTTCTCTGCTCAGTCTCTCCACCAGCAGCTCGAAGGTCGCAACGGTCGATTTGACCTCCTGCTCCAGCCTCGGCGGGTGCACGCTGACCAAGAGCGGCGTGACCATGTACTTCCAGGCCATGGGCCAGGCCTCCCCGGCCGGCGTTGAATTCATCTATGGCCCCAGCTCGGGATACATGACGGTGCTCGACTCCGGTCTGGTGTCTGTCTCGCTGATAGGTGCCGGCACTGCTTCGACCAACTCCCTCGACTTCACCGGGGCAAATGTCAGCGGGGACACGATGGTCATCGACACCATCGACCGCTACGCATACCTTGCCCCATCGACGCCGGGCTACGCCAGCTCATGTCCGGTTGGCAGCTACTGCACCATTTACTCGGACTTCGCATCAATCAATGGCTCCTCGACGCTTGCCAATTACTTCTTTGCCAATGGCGGCGTCTCGCTCAACCTTTCGGTTACGAGTTCGGCCAGCAACACCCTCGACCTGAGCCAGGCTCCCGCCGGAACCACGGTGTCGGTGACGGGCAGCTACTTGGGCAGTTTCGACACAGGCACCGGAACGCCGACTTCGACATTCTCCGGCTTCACCGGATTCGTCAGCTCCCCGGGCGCCCATTACGGCTTCTCGACCACCACTCCAGGGCTGATCACCGTCAGTTGCGGTGTCGGGTGTGCTTCGAATGCCCAGGTGCTGGACTTCTCCGGTCTGGGGATTGGCGTCGCGGCCACTTTCACCTCGACGAGTTCGACCGTGACCATCGGTGGGGGCGTAGGTGCAACGGTGACCTTCAACGGAGTGACCGCCGTCGACGGTTCGGCGACTTACTCGAACACCTTCACGGTCAAGTCGATCGCCCCAGGGGACTCCATCGTCGGCTCGACCGTCGGCACCAATTCGCCCGGCGGGGACACGCTAAGCATCGCCGGCCTGCCGACCAGCTCGTCGGCCGCAGCAACGGTGGATCTCTTTGCCTGCTCGGCCACCGCCACTTGTTCGCTCAGCTTTGGCGGCCCCACCATGTACTTCGAGAGCTACATACTTCCCGGCCCTCCGCCTTCCCTTGCGGCTGGGGTCGGGACTATTGTCGGTGCCTCGTCCGGCTACACGGACTTTGTGCTGGGCAACCCCGTCCCCGTTACCCTCGATGCGATCGGTGCCGGCAACACCCTGGATGCCACCCAAGGCCAAGCGGGCGAGCAGTTCCAGATAACCGGCACCCAGAATGGCTCCGCCAGCGTGAGTTACAACTCCTCCGTCTATGGGACCACCTTCACCGGGGAGGCGGTCAACGGCATCTACAACCTCTACACCGGCACCAGCGGAAGCGCGTCACTGAGCTTCTCGAATAGCGCGCTCAGCCTCACTCCGAGCTCGGTCCCGGCCCTGTCCGTAGTGGCGGGCGGGTCCAACGACAGCTTCAACGCGTCCTCTCCGGCGCTCGCATCCCAGCTCGGCACCGCTGGAACGACATTCAGTGTCGTCCCGAGCGGGGCCGAAACCTTTGTCGGCGGGTCACTGGTGACCCTGGGCATGACCGGTTTCCAGGCCGTCATCGGACCCGCAAATACCGGTGGTTACGTGGTGACCTTGGACGACACGTCGGCTTTGGGGTATCAGTTCTCCGGCGACGCCAATGCTCCAAGCACCTTCGACATCGGTGCCACGCTCGAGGCGGGCCAAGCAGTTCTCGACTTCAACCCCGCCGACTGCTCGAGTCCGCTCGGATCTCAATTCTGCATACTTCGGGCCGGCAGTACCACGGCGTGGGCTTCGGGCCAGGGATTCACCACCTTCGACAACGTAGTGCCAACCACTGGTGGTGTCGACGTGATCTTGCCTTCCTCTACCACCGGCCTGTCCAATCTCGCATTCAACCTCGCGGGTCCGTCCAATCAGCTCGATGCCACCCGCCTGCCGGCGGGCACCTACTTCGACGTCGGCTCGAGTTCCTTGAGCGCCCTAATCGTCGAAGCCGCCGCGCCATCCTCGGGGGTAACAGAAGCGTTCACCTACACCCTTTCGGCATCGGGAAATCCTTTCCCGGTGGCCAAGATCGTCGGCCCATCGGCGGGGGGTGGCTACTTTGCGCTCGGGGCGAACCTGGCATCGGGTACTGTCACCATTGCCGGAACTGTCAACTACGCCAGCATGAACACCATCGACCTTTCCGCTTTCCCGACCGGAACAATCCTCGATGCGGCAAAGGGCCAGGTTGCCGATGGGCAGGGCGGAACCTACGACTTCAGCGGGATCCTCGTTTTCAAGGGGTCGGCGCAAGGGCATACCACCTTCAAGGGCCAGACGAATGCGTTCGGACTCACCTTCGAGGGCGTCGCGTCGGGTAACACGCTCAGCTACGTGAGCTACGGCGTCGCCAGTGGCCAGGGCGTGCTGATGGATATGGTCAGCAGTGAGGTATGTGCGCTCGGGCCGACCAGCTGCGCCACTGCACCTTCGGCCGACCACTTCAGCGGAATCCAGAACTTTGTCGGCTCGCCTTACGCGGATGTCTTCCTTGTGGACCCGGTCTCGGGTGGCTTCAGTTTCTTTGGCGGAGGCGGCTCCGACACACTGGACCTGAGTCAGCTCGGAACGGGCTACTACGCCAACGTCAACCTGGCGGGAAGTTCGCTCTCCGTGCTGCTGGGCGGCTCGACGACCGCGTCGGACAATATCTACTCGATCCAGAACATCGTCGATTCCGCATCGGGCGGCGACACCATCACCGGCGACAATCTCTCCTCGGTCATCACCTCGATGGGAGGTTCCAACACCTACGTTGCGGGCACCGGGGGCCTGGTGCTGCTCGGCACCGGGAACGACAACCTCAATTTGACCAACACCGGTGTGGCGGCCCTGAGCATCGACCTCTCTGATTCCGCTCCCCAGCTGGTCGGCTCGGCCTACTATCAGCTGACTCCAGGCCTGATTGGGACCGTCATCATGCCGACGACGGCCTCTAACGTCTACAACGTCATCCATGGAGCGTCGGGATCCACGCCGACCATCGTCGTCCTTACCGGCGGCAACAACGTGGTCGAGGACGGCACCGCAGGAATCTCCGTCACCGTGCAGAGCGGCAAGCCCTTCGGAGTGAGCTATCAGGTGTCGGGGCAGGGCAGCAGCACCCTCACCGGGACTCCGGGCACCGACTACTTCGTGCCCGCCTCACCGGCGGGTTCCTACGTTACGATCAACCCTTCGACCTCCGCTTCGGAGATCCTCGACATGGCGGGCGCGCCCAATTCCGTGTACGTGAACATCTCACTCACCTACGCGCTTCAACTCCCCGGCCAGTACTTGAGCCCGTCGGGCTTTTCCAGCTCGGGACTACCTACGGTCGGGCCCAACAGCGTTTCCGGGGGTTGGGGTGGCGGCGTTACGCTGAACCAGAGCACTTCCAACAAGATCTCGGGCGTCATCGGTTCGAACAACAACGACGTGCTGGTGGGAACCCAGGGCACGGTGACGATCACTGCCGGCCTGGGGACTTCGTTGGTGGTTGGCCTTGGCGGTGGGGACACCCTGGTCGGCACCGGAGGTAATACGACCTTCGAGACAGGGCCGGGCAACAACACGGTGCACGGTGGAAGCGGCTTCACGACGCTGGACTTATCCAATGGTTCGCTGTGCCCGCCCAGTCAGCCCAACCAGACCTGCTCCTACGTACCCGCCCAGGTAAATCTGCAGAACGGCTACGCATCCAACGACGGGTACCTGCTCAACGGCCAGCCCGGGACGGTTGCGATCGACGGCATCGTGAACGTGATCGGCTCGCAGGCCAGCTGCAACATCGCCCCAGGATCGCAGTCCAGCTGCGACGTCCTCATCGGCGGGTATCGGCCCGGAGTGCTCGAAATGGGCTACTGGCCGATCGCTGTGGGCGGGTTCTACGGCAGCCAGCTCGTCACGCAGCTGGTCGACGAGATGAAGCTGGGTCAGGCGGCGTTCTGCCAGCAGTACATCTGCTTCTCCGCCAGCGCCTACATGGTAGGTGCGCCCAACGTTGCCACGGTGATGATCGGCGGGAGCGGCCCGAGTACGACGTTCTCGTCCAGTGCATCAGGCGATGTGATCGTGGTCAACTCCATAAACGCCAGTATCTCGGTGAACTCCGGAGGGATCAGCGCCGTGGTCAACGCTCAGGCAACCGTGGGGGTGTTCGGCAACGCGCCCACGCCGGCCAATCCGAGCCAGCCGATAAACATCTGGGTCCCCAATGTCTCGAACCTGATCGAGGGCTCGGGTGAGCTGGATCCGGCGAGCGACACGCAGTTGCAGGTGAACCAAGTTTGAGTACCCGAACGCCAATTGCCCATACGGGCGCGAGAGCGGGAGTTGAGTCTTGTCGGTAGTGGCCGTCCTTGATTCCGGCGACGTTTCAGTGGATCCCGGCAAGAGTGCCGAGACATCCCTGACCGTCTACAACACGGGAGAAATCGTCGAGCAGTTCAAGTTGTCCGCGGTCGGTGACGCCGCGCCGTGGATGACGTTCGAACCTTCGAGCGTCTCGCTTTTCCCTAACACCTCGTCGAAGGTGAAGATCACCTTCGCTCCGCCGCGGGACCCGGAGGTCAAGCCTGGCGACACCCGTTTCGGCGCCATGGTGGTGCCGATGAACTCGCCGGATAGCGCTGTGGTCGAGGAGGGGATCCTCAAGGTCGGCACTTACAACGACATCAAGGTGGATCTGGCGCCCCAGTCGGTGAGCGGCAGGGTGAGGGCGCGCATGTCCCTGGCTGTGGACTCGCGCGGAAACACCCCCACCAACGTCTCGGTGGTGACGCGGGACCCGAGCGATTCGCTCGCTTTCCTGGTGCGGCCGCGCACCATGCAGCTGACCCCCGGCAAGTCCCACTTCGTCAAGATCCGCATACGGCCGCGCAAGAAGATCTTCAGGGGGCAGCAGCGTCAGCACCGCTTCAAGGTGCAGGTGCTGCAGGACGGGGCGGATCCCGTCTCAGTCGATGGTCAGATGTCCCAACGGCCTGTTCTTTCCCGGCTGGGCCTGGCATTTCTGGCGATTGCCGCGGCCCTGGCCATTTGGTTCGCACTCATCAAGCCGGCGGTGAAGAACGTCGCCGTCTCAGCCCTTGCTCCCTCGATCGCGGCCCAGAACCAGGCTTCCAGCGCGCTGAGCCAGAAGGTCTCCAACGTGAACTCGGCACTGTCCCAGGCCGCCTCGCAGGTCTCCACGGTTTCATCGCAGGTGAAGGCGCTTTCTTCCACGACCACCACCAGCTCTACGACCACCACGGCGCCTCCGCCGCCCAAGTTCGTGAACGTGAACTTCAACGACACGCTGGAGACCATTGCACAGCCCGGCTCTTCCAACTCCACCAGCTACGTCATCCCGGCCAGCAGCACTCTTTCCCTGACCGACCTGGTCGTGGAGAACCTGGCGGGCGGGGTGGGCTACGTGCGGATCGAGCAGTATGTGGCCTCTTCTTCGACGACGAGACCGCTGTTCATCTTCGACCTGCTTTCGCTGACCAGCCAGAGCTTCAGCTTCAAGACGCCGGCGGTGCTGAACGCGGGGGACAAGTTCATCCTGCAGGTGCAATGCGGCCCCGACCAGACGGCCTGCGACGTCGCAACTTACTTCGCCGGCAGCATGAATCAGCCTGCTTAGAGCCCGGAGCAGGCCGCCCGCCGCCATTGGCCGCTCCCGATTAGCCTGATTTAGCGTGTGTGGAATCATTGCCGTGACCGGGAAGCGCGCCTCCGTGGAGGTGCTGACCACTGGGCTTCACCGCCTTGAGTACCGCGGATACGATTCCGCGGGAGTGGTGGTGCACGACCGGGAGGGCGGGTTCTCGCGCTACAGGGCCGCCGGCGGCACCAAGTCGCTTCTCACGCTGGACAAGGAGGCCTCCGAGCATACGGGGGAGATCTACGCGGGCATCGGGCACACCCGCTGGGCCACCCATGGCGCTCCGACTCTCTTCAACGCGCATCCGCACCTGGACTGCACCGAGCACGTGGCCATTGTCCACAATGGCATTGTCGAAAACTACCGGGAACTGAAGGAGGAGCTGCTCGCCAAGGGGCATGTCTTTTCCTCCGAGACGGATACCGAGGTCATCGCGCACCTGGTGGAGGTGGAGATGCGCGGCGGCGCCTCGCTCGCGCAGTCGGTGGCGGCAATCGCCTCACGCATGCGGGGGGCCATGTCCTTCGTGGTGACCAGCGTTGATGAACCCGGTGTGCTGGTGGGCTTCAAGAGGATGGCTCCGATGGTGCTCGGAACCGACGGGGAAACCTGGTACCTGGCCTCCGACATTCCCGCCATTCTGGACCGGGCGACCTCCTTCTTCCACGTTGACGACGAGCACATCGTTGTCGTCAGACCCGAGGGCGCGTCGATGGCGGATCTTTCGCTTCGCACCGTGCCTCTGGTGGAGTTCAGCGTCAGCTGGACGCTGGAGTCGGCGGAGCGCTCCGGTTTCGACGACTTCATGTCCAAGGAGATCTTCGAGCAGCCGGCGGCACTACGTGACACCCTGGCCGGACGCCTGAACGCGGACGGCTCGCTCGCTCTCGATGTGGCGGCCTTCGACGCGGACGAGTGGGCTCGCATCAACAAGGTCTTCATCGTGGCCTGTGGCACCTCCTACCATGCGGGGATGGTGGCCAAGTACGCGATCGAGCATTGGACCAAGCTCCCCGTGGAGCTCGACATCTCTTCGGAGTTCCGGTACCGCGACCCCGTGGTTGACGAGCGGACCCTGGTGGTGGCCGTGAGTCAGTCCGGCGAGACACTCGATACGCTCGCTGCGCTTCATGAGGCCAAGAACCTTGGGGCTCAGACCCTGGCGGTCTGCAACGTTGTCGGCTCCTCCATGGCGCGCTTGGCGGACGCGGTTCTCTACACGCGGGCGGGGCCCGAAGTGGGAGTCGCCGCCACCAAGACCCACACCGCCCAGATCGGTGCCCTCATGCTGCTGGCCCTGGAACTGGCACGCCTGCGGGGGCATCTATATCCCCAGGAAGTTGCCGATCTCTACGAGCAGCTTCAGGAGATTCCCGCCCAGATGGAGGAGACCCTCAAGCTTTGGGGCTCGCTCGCTGATCTGGCGCGCAAGCACGCGGGCATCTCGCGCTTCTATTTCATCGGGCGGCACGTCGGCTATCCGGTGGCCCTCGAGGGGGCGCTGAAGCTGAAGGAGATCTCCTACCTTCCCGCCGAGGGGTATCCCGCCGGTGAGCTGAAGCACGGGCCTATCGCGATGCTGGACGAGAACGCCGTTGTGGTGGTTATCGCCACCCGCACCCGCCTGCACGAGAAGCTGCTGGCCAACGTCGAGGAGGTGCGCGCGCGCGGCTCCCAGGTGGTCCTGGTGGGCAACCCGATCGATGCCGAGCTGACGCGGGGCGGCGAGTCGTTCATCGCCGTTCCACAGGTGCATCCCCTTTTCGCGCCAATGATCGACGTGATCCCGTTGCAGATGTTCGCCTACCACGTGGCGCGAGGGCTTGACTACGACGTCGACCGACCTCGGAATCTCGCCAAGACGGTGACGGTCGAATAGCCGGCGCAGGGCATTTTGCCGGGCATGGTCAACAGCCACCCTGCTCAATGACCTAGGCGGGCCCCTTAGGGACGAACTGCCCTAAGCCCGGCGCGTCCGGGAGGTATAGCTTGCTAATTGAAGCCACCCAGCATGGCTTCAGGTGCAGGACCCTCATGGAGGTTGGCCATGGATCTCTCTCAGTCGATGCACGTACTCACTTGGGAAGTGACCAAAGCGTGCCAGCTGCATTGCCGCCACTGCCGGGCGCGCGCCATTCCACATCGCAATGCCGGCGAGTTGAGCGTCCAGGAGATATCCGCGGTTCTCGACGACATGGCGGAGAAGTTCACCTTCAAGCCCGTCATGGTCTTCACCGGAGGCGACCCTTCCGAACGCGAAGATCTGGATGAAATCCTCGAGGCCTCCATTTCTCGTGGTTTCATCACCTCCATTTCCCCGTCGGTCACGCCACGTATCACGGACGAGCTCGTGCACCACTGGGCCGACATGGGCGTTCGAGCCATCTCGCTCTCAATCGACGGCCCCAACCCGGAGATCCATGATCGCTTCCGAGGCGTGAAGGGCACATTCGAGCGCTCCATCCAGGTGGCCCACGCGGTGGTGGAGTCGGGCATGTCGCTGCAGCTCAACACCTCGGTGGGGCGGTTCACACTCGAAGGGCTCGAGGCCATGGGAGAGCTGGCCAAGGCGCTACAGGTTTCCAGCTGGGAGGTCTTCTTCGTGATCCCCATGGGAAGGGCGAATCTGAAGTCGAGCCTCGAGGCCGATGAGATCGAACGTGTTCTCAAGTATCTGGCCGATTATCAGGGTAAGGTCGGATTCCGGGTCACCGCTGTCGGCGCCCCACATTATGTGCGAGTCCAGCACGAGGGCGGGTACATGGGCGACCAGCCGCCGCGTCAGATCGTCCGGGAGGCGCGTGGATTCGCCTTCATCGACCACCTGGGCGAGGTCTACCCTTCCGGCTACCTGCCACTCTCCGGAGGGAATGTGCGCGAGCGCTCCATCGTGGACATCTACCGCGAGTCCGAGCTCTTCACCTCCCTTCGCGACCCCTCTCGGTTCGCCGGGGGCTGTGGGGAGTGCGCCTACGCCTTGGCCTGTGGGGGCTCGAGGGCCCGGGCCTACGCCGTATTCGGCGATCCGCTGGCTCCCGATCCGGGGTGTGTCCTCTCCGGAGCCGAGCACCCTTCGCTGAACCAGGCCGACATCGTCTCCCTGCGGTCTTGAGGTGGCGAGTGAACTGGATTAACGTGATCGCAGAAGTTCGTTTACCCTTCCCTGACTTTTCCCCCGTAATTTGGCAATACGGACCCGGGGCTGATCGCGGCGGGTCCGACGGTCCCTTGTCCTGCTCGGAAGGAGGGCGGCGATGAAGAAGCTTTTGGTTGCCATGCTGGGCGAGCGCGGACGGTCATTGCTCGGGCGCTCGAGGCAGCTGTGGCTGGGTCACCCGTCCGTCTCGGGGCGGCACGAGAGGACCTCGGGCTGCCCGTTCGTCGACGACCTTGGCCTTCCATCGCTGACGCATCGCTGACTCTGCGCGAAGTGTCCGGTAGCGGGCGTGGCCGGATATAGAATGTGGGCCACCCAAGGGTTAGCGAGTGCTCCCAGGGATTTCATCGCTCTAGAGGCGATTGATCCTGGTCGAGCCATGCTCAAGCTCCACTTTCTCTCGCCTCTAACGTTTTGGAGATGGAGAGAGGATGTCTATCGGGTTGAAGAACGTGGAGCGGCTGGGGATCGAGCAGGTTGCGCCGGACAAGCGCAAGGGTTCTCCCAAGCAGCTCTTCTTCCTTTGGTGGTCTGCGAACATGGGCATGCCGCCCTTCCTGGTCGGGCTGCTCGGCCCGATCCTCGGACTCGGCCTCATCCCGTCGGTGATCGGGGTGATCGTAGGCAACCTCCTCGCCTCGACTTTGCTCGCCTCCACGGCCGCGGTCTCGACCGGGTACGGCCTTGCCCAGATGCCCCTGGTGCGCAGGATCTTCGGCAGGCGCGGAAACTACCTGCCCGCGGCCATGAACGCGGTATCGTCGCTGGGTTGGTACATCGTCAACACCACCGTCGGCGGTGAGGCGATCTCCACCGTCGCGCACCTGCCGCTCCTGCCCTCCTACGTGATCATGGTCGCGGTGCAGCTTGGCATCGTCTATCTCGGCCACGACGTGATCCACCGTTTCGAGAAGGTTATGGCCTATTTCCAGGCGGCGATGTTCCTTGCCCTCACCGTGAGCGCGATCAGCCACCTGGCCGGCGCCAAGCTCGGCCACGCCGCTCTCTCCGGATTCAGCTACGGCCCGTTCCTGATCTTTCTGGCCGCAGTGGCCAGCTACTCCTTCAGCTGGGCCCCGTATGCCTCGGATTACGGCCGCTACCTGCCTGAGAACGCGGATCGGCGCAAGGTCTTCGTAAACACCTTCGCCGGCTCCTTCCTGGCCTGCACCTGGACCGAGCTGGTTGGCGCGACCGCCGGGGCACTGGGATTGGGCAACGACAGCGCCATCGCCATAGTCAAGACGCTGATGGGCGGCTATGCCATCTTGGCCGAGCTGGCCATCATCGGCGGAACGGCAACTGCGAATGCACTGAACTCCTACACCTCGACCATGTCGCTGCTCTCGCTCGACCTGCCGTTCCTGCGTCCCTATGCGGCGGCGGTGCTGGCGGCGGTGGGAGGGGTGCTCGCGTACGCCTCCTCCTCGCACCTGCTCACCCTCTACAACAACTTCCTGCTGCTCATCTCGTACTGGATAGCGCCATGGATCGGCATAGTTCTGGTGGGGGCATGGAAGGGTCAGCTGTCCAGAGCTTCGAACGCGCAGTTCGAGGGCAGGGCGCTGGTGGCATTCCTCGCCGCCTTGCTTGTCATCGTGCCGTTCGTCGACACCAGCATTTACGAGGGCCCCATAGCCAAGGCATTGAATGGCGGCGACATCAGCTACTACCTGGGCCTGGCCATCGCCGCCGTGGTTTACGCACTGCTTTCGCGCTCGGCCGAGCGCAGTGCGGTGCCGGTCACGGCTTAGGGATACCGCCGCTCCGGGCACCGGTGCGGTAGTAAAGATCGGGGAATGAGGAGAGGCCCGGCCTAAGCCGGGCCTCTCCGTGTTGAAGCCGAAAGTGCGCTCAGGCGCTTGCCGTCGCGGACCCGGCGCTGGTCTGAGTCCCAAGCGGGAATCCGCCTTGACCGAATGACCCTCCCTGGCCACGGGGGCCAACGCAGTCAGTCCTGGTGTTGTTGACGAAATCGGTCACCCGGGTCTGCACGTTGGCGAGCATGTTGGCCTCTCGTGTGCTGGTGATCCGGCCGGCGGTGTAGGCGTTTGCTATGTCCGTCTTGGCGGTTGCCACCAGTTCCGAGATCAAAGTCGTCGCCGTGACGTTATGCTCGGCGGCCACCTGGGCCACGGTCTTGCCCGAGGCCAGCTGGTTGCGAAGCGCCGTCCCGGTGATCCCGATGTCCTTGGCGGCGTTAGCCATCAGGCCCAGTTCGCCCGGACCTCCTCGCATTCCGT
>JAKAOC010000020.1:1530-11897 GCA_021823385.1 Actinomycetes bacterium | reverse complement strand
ATCAAGGCCAACTCAGTTGCCGTGGTCACTGACGGCACGGCCGTTCTGGGATTGGGCAATATCGGACCCTACGCTGCTTTGCCGGTCATGGAGGGGAAGGCTCAGCTCTTCAAGCAGTTCGCGGGCATCGACGCCTTCCCCATCTGCCTGAATGTTCGCAGCACCGAGGAACTAATCGAAGCGGTCGAAGCACTGGAGCCCACCTTCGGCGGGATCAACCTCGAGGATATAGCCGCTCCTCGCTGCTTTGAGGTGGAAGAGGAGCTGAAGCGGCGCCTCGACATCCCCGTCTTCCACGACGATCAACACGGAACCGCGGTCGTCACTCTTGCCGCGCTGCGAAACGCGATGATCGTCGTCGACAAGAAGTTGAGCGAGCTTACGGTCGTTATCGCAGGAGCAGGCGCCGCCGGCGTGGCGATCACGAAGATCCTTGCCAATGCAGGTGTCCCGAACATAGTTGTTGTGGACAGGCAGGGTGCGATATACGACGGTCGACCGGGCCTGTCCGGAATGAAGGAATGGCTGGCGGCGAACACAAATCCCAGCAGGCGTCACGGCTCTTTGGGTGACGTGCTGGTTGGCGCGGACGTCTTCATCGGCGTGTCCGGTCCGGGGCTGGTCAGCCATGACGACATAGCGCGTATGGGCAGCCGGCCGATCGTGTTCGCACTCGCCAATCCAGAGCCCGAGGTTCTGCCGGAGGAGATCGAGGGGTTGGCCGCCGTTGTTGCGACGGGCCGCAGCGACTACGCGAACCAGATCAACAACGTCCTCTGCTTCCCGGGAATCTTCCGCGGTGCTCTTGATGCCGGTGCCATGGCGATTACCGAGTCAATGAAGATAGCGGCTGCCAATGCCATCGCCTCGGCCGTTGCGCCCAACGAGCTTTCCACCCACTACATCATCCCGTCACTGTTCAAGCCGAACGTCGCCTCCATGGTTGCGCAAGCGGTTGCCGAGGCGGCCCGTGCAGAGGGAGTGGTCCGACAGGAGTCGGGAATCGTTTAGGAAAACCAAGAGAGCCCACAGTCAACTGCGGGCTCTTTTGCGGGATTGGTGGTCGGGACCGGTTTCGATCCGGTGACCCCACGCTTTTCAGGCGTGTGCTCTACCAACTGAGCTACCCGACCAAGGCGGTAAGACCACCAGCGGACCTGACGGGATTTGAACCCGCGACCTCCGGCTTGACAGGCCGGCGTGCACTCCGAGCTGCACCACAGGTCCCTTTTTGACTCGCCACACATCAGGCGGCGAGGAAACACTAGCTTAGCGAGTCGAAAAGCGTATTCGCACCGCCGTGCCCAAATTGGCGGTCCCCGGTTGAGGGGGAAGCAGGTGTCACTCGGACACGTTCGACGGCCTGATGCGACGTAAGCCCGGGCGCACCGACTCCGCAGCCCACGCACCTCGTCCGCGCTCTCCAGATCCTGTATATGTATAGGAGAGCCTTGGCTCGGTGTAGGTACGTACTTCCAGCAGAACGTATCCCTGAGGTACGAGCGCTTCCTCGAAGGACCGGAGTCAACGCGTGCTCCCGTATTCGACGAGCCAGACTCCTGGAGGCGGCGAGGCGAGTTCCCGAGCAAGGTCAAGGTGGAAGTGCGTCCCTTCGAGCTGCTCCTGACGTGCGAGATGGGACCTGACGAGGAGGCCGACATACTGGCACTTGAGGTAATAGTGGCCGCCGTGGTCATGGAGTGGTTCGGCGTGGCGACGACTTCTCCGGTTTGGAAGGCGACAGCGATACATTTACTGGCGACGTGGAAGGTCTCGTGCACCGTGTTGCCGATGGTCGCGCTTCCTGAAGCGAAAAGCATGTCGGAGGTTGCAAGGCGGGCGGCGGTTATCACGAGTTCGCACCAGGTCAAGCCCTTGGCCGGGAGCCATGCTGCCTTGCCGCGCGTGAGCGATAGCAAGATCGCCAGCCCGGGAGCGGAGGCGGTCACGTAGCGCAGGATATATACCGGTTGGATGACCAAACCGGCGGTTACGAGTGTCGCGGTAGGCAGGGTGGCCCAAGCGTCGACTGCCGCCAGTGGCTCTACCCGCTTGCGTGAATGGCTTAACGACGTTCAGCGCCAAGCCTGCCACGCATACGATCGCAGAACTCAGGAATAGGGCGATCATCATCCGCTCATAGGTTGCGGAACCGCCGGCAGGTCCGAGGTACATCGTGTTCGCGAAGAAGTCGAGCTTGATCCAGGCAACCTTTTGGCGTTGGCTAATAGCAATCGGACGGAGAAGCGCCATTGCGATAGCGACGAGCGCGAGGGGCGTGGTGGCGTAGCGCAGGCTTCCACTGAACCTCGACGGGTTCATCACAATGGCGGCGATGAGAACGACGAGGGGGGCAAGCGCGCTGACGAGTTGAAGAAGCAGTGCGGCGATAGTAGTGGCGGTCAGTAGCTAGAACAGGCGATCGTCGCGGTCACGAATCCAGTTGATGATGGCGAGAGACGCCAGTGTCGCTGCTAACGCGCACGGCCTCAGCTATATGGTGGAACGAAATATCTAGGGGTTGGTGGCACAGAGGGCGGTGGCGACCACCTCGACCGCCCGTCCACCAAGGCGAGATACAACGAGGCCCGTCACGTAGGCGGTAGGCCCGAACGCTGCGGCCGAAAACAGGCGGCCAATACAACGTTGCCTGAGGAGGTACAGCGAGAAGTGCATAAGTGTGAAGCACGGCAGCGCGACTTCGTCCTCGTTCGAAGTTCTCACGCCGTTCCCCTTTGACGTCGACAGTGGGCCGCCTGCTCGACATAGGATGAGTTCGAAACCCTTTGCACCCGGCTCACTGCCGATGCATTCCCGCCCGGACTATGAGTTCTTTCTGCTCAGGCCGCACGTCGGCGCAAGTGTCGTCCTCGCGCTTCGGTCGGCCGCCGCTCGAAGTCGTAAAGTGTTCTCGGTTATTGAGGCACGATGGCTGCGTGGCATCACGAGTTTCGCACAAGACTCTAAATAATCCCCTGGCATTTGGGTGTGCCGTGGCCCACTGCGGAGGAATCTGACTCTCAACTCCAAGGTGGCCGCCAATTGCTCGTGAGCACGTTGGCGATCCAGTTGGTGTATTTGTAATGCGGGGTTCTGGCGGCTTCGCTGCGCTGTGAACAAATCCATTGTGCTCGCATACGGACCGAGTCGGGTTATGGGCCCGGCCCAGGGGGAGCGGGCGAGCCCCGAGTCTCGACTGCGGTTCGGAGGCCTTGCGAAAAGTAGAGACCCCAGGTGTGGAGATGGGCGTATGATGCTGCGCCTGAGGTCGCTGGCCAGTGAGCCGGTTTTTACCCTCGATTCTCGATGTCGGAATTCGGTGATCCGGTGCCCTATTTGATGGATTTCAGTTCGCGACCAAGTTTCTACGCGTTTTGGACGCCTTTGGCGGCTGGCCTGGACTATAGAGACTGAGCAGATCGGCTCTCATTGCGGTCAAAGGGCTCGGCCATGTGTTTGCTTAATCTTGTGTAGAGCGCATAGAAGCCCTGGCCCGACGACCTGTTGAGCCCGGTTTGGCGCCTGTTCGGCTACACGAACGGGAGGTCGAGTGCCGTATGTTTCGAGCGCGACGATGCTGGGCGAAAACTCGAATTTAGCGAAAAACGTTCTCGGGATCCGGGTTGTAGCGGAGATAGCATTGGGATGTCGACGAGATCGGCTTCGAACTGGCAATGGGCGCATCCCGCAATCGTTCTTAGCACTCCTGCCGGGTAAGGCGTTTCGTCCGCAGAGGTGAGACTGGCCGGGCCAACGGGTGTTTTATGCCGGTGAGAGTCGGGTAGGCTCGCCAAGACTAAATATGTTTGCTCGAAGCGCGCATTGTCATCCGGTGCCATAAGCTTTCGAGTGCCATGAACTAGCCAGGAGGATCCTAGGTGGGTATTTCGGGGAAAAGAGCGCGCCGCTCGGGGCGGCCTTTGAGCGCCAAGGTCATCGGCTCGGCGGTCGCCATTAGCGCAGCCTCGCTGGGAATGTTGCCGATGCTGGCATCCGCTACGAGTATTTCGTACACCGCAAACTCGTTGGGCTACGACGTGTCTTGGCCCAACTGCTCGGCGGAGCCACCTTCGAGCCCTACAGTTGCCTTTGCCATCGTCGGCATTGGTGGGGGGCGTCCGTTCACCATGAGTTCGTGCGCAGGGCCCGAGTATAACACTGCCGTTAACAATCTCGGGGCAGCGAATGTGTCGCTTTACTTCAATACCGGATATTCCGGCGCCTATGCGCGCAACATCACGGCCGGTTGTACCAATTTTGTCACCGGCGACACATGGCCTTACAGTGGTACGGACCCATTCGTTGGACTCAAGGGTCACCAGCTGAGCCAAGCGGAGCAGGCCTGGGAGATGGGTTGTAGCGAGGCTCAGTACGCATACGCAAACGCACCCAGCAAAACTACTTTCTGGTGGGCGGATGTCGAAACCGGCAATAGCTGGTCGGCGAACACCACGCTTAACCAATTTACCATCGACGGCATGAGCTACGCCATGAACTACCTGGACGGTACCAGTGGGGGCATTTACTCTGATACAAGTAGTTGGATCAAGCTGACCGGCTCACCGTCGTTTTCCCCAACCCCCCCAGCGGCAACCTGGGCGGCACAGGGTACGTGCGGGACGGCGTCGTTCACCACTACCGCTCCGCTGGTCGTCCAAAATACCTCGTTCGACAGTGGTTTAATTGACGGAGATACGGCCTGCTAACGAGTATCCCTCCGTGAGCCTGCCCAGACGATCGCCGAAATGAGCTGCCAGCGGCTGGCAGATTGAAACCATTCGGCAGTGGAGGGGGGTCAAAGCGCCCCCCAATCCATGGTCCGTGCTTGCGGACTCGTGAAGCCCCCGGGTTTGATGCACACCTTCTTTAGAGGGAAGGATGGCATCATGCCAAAGAGATGGGATATAGAGACCAAGGAAAAGGCGACCCGGCTGGTAATCGAGCGCCGGAGCGACTACTCCCCGGGGCGGGCGGCCATTACCACGATCGCAACGCGGCTCGGGATGAGCGCCGAGACGCTCCGTAAGTGGGTAACTCAAAGCCGGGTCGATGCTGGCCAGGAGAAGGGCGTCATCACCGAGCAGGCGGCCGAGATCCCCGAGTTCAAGCTCAGGGAGAGCCCCCGCCGTTCCGGGGAACCTGTCCGTACGGCGCCCTAATTACGTGGCAGCGCGTGGGGGAAACCCATGACCGCGCATAGGGGCAATTGGTGGCCGCCAGAGGGGATCATTTCATGGCCGCGGACATATCCCGAGCTCTTTCATCCGGGCGGCTACGGTGTTGCGGCTCACGGCGTCACCCACCTCGGCCACCTCGGAGGTGATCCTGCGGGCACCCTAGGTTCCGTTTGATTCTTTGTGACAGGTCAGGATCTTGACGGAGAGGTCCCTCCTGCGCTGCTCGGCCACCGAGGGCCTGTCTCTGTGTGAGAGCCAACGGTAGAAGCCCGCTCGGGAGACCTCAAGGAGTCTTGCCATGCGGGAGATCTCAAAGTTGGCGCACTCCGCTTCCATCAACGCAAATCTCTCTTGCTTGGTGTATTGGCTGCGAAGTACGCCGCTGCTGCGATGAGATGCTCCTTGTTTTTTGCCCGGGGGGCTTCATGTTGCTGGCCGCAGCCAACCTGCGGGAGCTCTCGAGCCTGGCCGAGGCGGGCGAACCCGCCCGGCACCGGGCCAGACGCCGGGGAGAGGACCTCGGCGACTACCGGCCCGCCTGAGCGGGCCAGGCCGGATCTCAACCAGAACTCCGGGGCGGAGCCGCCGCCGAAACAACCCTGGAGTGCGGAATCGCCCCTTGGACCCCACCGGCAGCGCCTTCAACGTCACCGACGCCGGCTCAAACACAAATGTCGCACCGCTGGCGCATAATGGTGATGCACTTTTGTCGGTGCGACATTGTCAGTTTTGTGTGTGACCCCGAGCACCCCCAACGGGATTCGAACCCGTGTTACCGCCGTGAAAGGGCGACGTCCTAGGCCACTAGACGATGGGGGCGGGCCTTCAGGGATCTTCGTTCCTGGCGCAATCCGTCACGGCTGGGTGAGATGCCACACCGCGCCTTCTGGAGTGTCCTGGATGACGATTCCTAGCTTGTCGAGTCTATCGCGAATGGTGTCGGCGTCGCTCCACCTGCGTTCTCTCCTGGCGTCGGTCCGCAGCTCCATTATGGTTTCCACGAACGGATGGATTCTTTCCCGGGCTGGGACGAGCCCATCTCGCACGAGAGGCTCGAGGCGGCTGATCATCGACCGTAGCGCGGCACGGCCTTTGTCCATCTCGTCGGACTGAAGTGTGTCGGTCGACCACGCCGCGAGCTCTTCCTCCAGGTCGAGGATGGATTCGAGCGCGGCATGGGAGTCGAGGGCTTTGATCGCAAGATCGAAGTTCGCTAGGTGCGACTCGATACTGGCCAGGAGGGGGGATTCCCCGGCCGTCCTTGGTTCTTGAACAGCAATCGGAGCGGCCGACGACTCCGGTCCGGAAGGCATGGTTCCCAGATCCGTGACTGCGTCCCGGAACTCGTCGAGGCTCATTTCCTCGCCCGCCTGGTAGACGGCATGCCCTGATCCCTGCATCAGCGTCACGGTGCCGAGCCCGACGAAGCGGACTGTTTCGGCATCAAGGTCAATGATTATCCCGGTGTGCTCGTCTATCCCGATCACCGAGCACCCCTCGTCGAGCTGGGAAATCAGCGTATCCAAGCGCTCCCGACCCATGTAGCAGAACCGGGTGTCGTGGTTTTGTCCTTCGGCGTTGTTGAAGTGGGGAATCACGAGAGCCTTAAGTCCAATGGCGGACAGCACGTCCAGGCCGTCGCGCAGTTCGACGGGTTCGCCGACCTTGTATATCTCGTAGACGGGGATGGTGTGTCGGCCAAGGGTCAGCACTGCTGCGGATGAGAAGGCGACGACTCCTCCACCGGTGAGCTTTTCTGCGAGTATCGATGCAAAGGGTAGGTCGGCCCACTGGCGCAAGGCGTAGGTCGGGCTGCCCGGGCCGGCAAAGACGTAGTCGGCGTCGCGCAACTGGTTGGCGAACGCCTCCAGCTGCAGCGATGAGGCGTTCGCCGCATCACGCATCGATGCGAGGCCGACGGTTGCGCCGATCGAGGTCTTGAAGTACTCGATGGCCTTCTGGGCGATGTCGTCGGCGTTTCCCTGAAAGCCGAAAGGGGTGTCCAGGATCACGGCCTTGGCTGCTTTGGGCAGTTGAGCAAAGATTTCACGATGAAACTTGACCATGGTGGGGCTCGTCTCGCCCGATCCCATGAGCATCAGGATTCTCGGCATGGCTCAGGCCGCCTCCCGTATGCCGTTTTCGAACTCGAGCAGCAGTTGGGCCACCCGTTCGGGATACTGGGCATGCAGGTCGTGGTCTCCGTCGACGAAGATTTCGGTGCGCAGTCCCGTTTCTTTCGTGAGCGCGTCGAGCCGGATCTGGCGCTGGCCGGCTTCCAGCTCGCCGCTCTTCATCGCCAAGAGCGCAAGAATAGGCACGTCAAGGCCGGAGAGCACTTTTGAAGGCGTGTAGTCGTATAGCTCGTGCAAGATCTGCATATGGTGATCCCGGCCCAACCTGGCTCGAGCGGTACCATCGGCCATCTCTTCGATGTTGCCAAGCGTTGCTCGAAGCGCTTCTTCACTCCAGCCCGGGTGCGAGGCGCGGATGCGGTCGGCCAGGTCCATGTACGAAAACCGGGATAGTTCGGGTGGAGTCAGTGCGGAGGCACATTCCTCCCAGGTTCTGAAGTGCTCCTTCAGGTCGAAGACTCCTCCGTCGATCATCACGACCCCTGCTACCGTCTCCGGATTGGCCAGTGCGAACAGTGCCGCAACCGCCGCCCCCCATGACTGGCCAACGACGATGTAGCGGGCCGGGTCCGCTGCGGTGGACACCGACGCCATGACCTTGCGAAGGTCTTCCAACAGCTGCGGGTGGTCGAAGCCCCAGTCCGGCTTGGAGCTGAGCCCGTGACCTCGCTGGTCCACCGCGAGGCTGGACCTGCCTGCTCTCTCGAGCTGATCCGCCACCCCGTCCCATAGCAGTGCGTTTGACGCAAGGCCGTGCACCATGAGGAAATCGGGCGGCATCTTTCCCCGAACGACACCCGAGATGGCGATGCCGTTGCCGACGTCGAAAAGCTGTCGTTTCACGGTGGGGAAAACAACCGGCTGCGCCGAGCCATTCCGAAAAGCGTCTACCTGGGTCATTCTGCCTCCGCGATTCGCTGCATGAGCTGGGCCACAGCCAGACTTCTTTCAAGTGGCCTGGGGAATGGCGTCCCGGCTGTGGCGCTCGAGGTGAACTCCCTGATCATCATGGCGTAGGGGTCCGATGGAGGGGCAGAGCGGATTTCCGAGGTTCCTTGACGCACGACACGGATTTCGGTGTCGTGCGCGGAAGGGGTGAACGGGTTGGTCAGCTCCACAGATCCCGCGGTGCCGCGCACCTTCAACCGCTGTTGTTCCGGCCGTACGAACGAGGCCGTAACCCGTGCTCCTTGACCACTTGGAAAGCGCAGCTCCACCTTGGTCTCGGCATCGACGCCGTTTCTCATCCTGCGCTCGACATCGGCCACTTCCGGCTCGGCACCAACCAGGGAGATGATCGGGTCGAGGAGATAGATGCCAACGTCGAGAAGAGCCCCTCCGCCCATCGCTCGGCCCCAGCGATAGTTGGAATTCGACTCAAGCTCGAAGGTGAAGGCCGCTTCGACTTCGAGGACATCGCCGATCCCGCCCTCCTTGACGAAGGAGCGGAAGTGCTGGTCACGCAAGTGAAACTGGGTCATGTAGGCTTCGCCGACCAGCAGTTGCCTTGTCTTGGCGATTTCAGCCATCTCCGAAACTCCGGCGGGGTCTAACGCAAGCGGCTTCTCGCAGAGGATCGCCAGGCCGGCCTCAGCCGCCATCCTGGCCAACGGCAGATGCATCGAGTTGGGGAGCGCGATGTATACGGCATCCACTTCGCCGGAGCCGACAAGGGATTCGTAGTCCGGGAATCGCCGTGCTCCCGCCATCTTGACCGAAAGGTCGTTCCCACCCGAAAGTGAGGCGTAAGCGGCGAGCTGAGAACCGGGGTCAGCCAGGATGGCCGGGATCACCGCGGCATTTGCGACGAAGGAAGCCGCGCCTATCACCCCCCAACGCAAAGGGGCATGTGCTGGGCTTTCATAGCTTGGCGTGATGTTCACGATTCTCGCTCAAGTTCTGGGCCACTTCCAGGATCTCGATCACCGGGCGCACCGACTCGGGCGACACCGCCAACGGCTCGCCGTAGTGCAGGTGGGCAGAGAGGTTGGCGTGGAAGGCGAAGTCCTGGACCCGCGCAGGAGGTACGCGCAGCGAATGAGTGCGCCCGTGACCCTCGTACACGGTCACCGACAACTCCACCGGCGCCTCCGCGTGGTGGAACTCCCGCACCCGGTACCCGAAGGGGAACTCCACATCGGTCTGACGGACCGGTGCGTACCACCCCGTCGCTGTCCCTTTGGTCCCCTGGACGTAGAACTTCGGCTTGCGTTCACCGGCCACGTCGGACTGAACGAAGGTGGCCTCGCGACCATCCCCGAAGACCATGCGGATGGCCACCTGGTCTACGTTGGTCACATCGTGCCAGACACGCTTG
Organism: Actinomycetes bacterium; assembly: GCA_021823385.1. The sequence goes on along the minus strand of JAKAOC010000020.1, from coordinate 2,268 downwards.
TGGTCGGTCACGAAGATCTCGGTTGGCTGGTCCTGGTAGAGCTGAAGGATCCAGTCGATGTGGTGGGAACCCCAGTCGTATGCGGCCCCGCCCGATACGGACTCTTCGGAGTGCCACGCGCGACATGGATGCTCGAACGAGCCCACGAAGGTCTCGATGTTGAATACTTCGCCCAGTGTGCCCTCCCTTATCAGGCGGGAAAGGGCAAGGAAGTCGGCGTCGAATCGACGGTTCTGATGCACGGTGAGGACCAGGTCGCGTTCCTTGGCAAGGCTCATCAGCTCGTCGGCCTCGGCTACCGTGAGCGCCATCGGCTTTTCCAATACCACGTGCTTTCCCGCGCTCAAGGCGTCCCGGGCCAGTTGGAAGTGGGTGTTGGGTGGCGTGGCGATAATGGCCAGGTCGACCGCTGGATCTTGATAAAGCGAGGTGGTGTCGGAGTGCGTGGTGATACCGGGAAACTGCGCTAGGGCGGATTCACGCCGATCGGCGCTTGGCTCCGCAATCGCCGTGAACTTCAGCCCCGGGGTCGCCTCACATCCTGTCCCATGGAAATGGCCCATACCTCCATATGGCCCATAGCCGACCACGCCGACTGCTATTTGGCGCTGCTCGGAGAGCGGACCCAGCGCCAGCCTGCGCGCAAAACGAGCAAGGTCGGTATTGCCAAGAAATGATTCCGTGGAGAAGCCGACCAGATGAACGCGACCTCGGGAGAGCGCCACTGGGCGGTTCCTG